>JAYTTM010000325.1:0-1964 GCA_043745055.1 Chitinophagaceae bacterium
AAGGTTAAACCCTTTGCGATATTTGCACTGGCAAATAAGTTCCCGATGGTTCTGTTAACGATAGTGGTATATTGGGTGTTTTCGACACTTAAAATTGGATTGTAATATACTGGGTAATTGCTATTGGGATTTCCAGAATTCAGATCTAGTGCGCCGCTCGTTAATCCTGTTCTTGGATCTATCGAGGGTGTAATGGGTGATAGTGCCACAATTTGTAAAGGAGTGGAGAAGGCATTATCGTTAGATACTCTCTTATTGGCCGTACGGGCAAAACTCATATTCATTCCCAAAGAGAGCCAATCTTTTACTTTGTGTTCCAGATTAAGCCTTGCACTATATCTTTTTAAGCTATTGGCTACCACAATACCTGTTTGATCAAGATATTGCCCACCCATATAAAAAGTAGTTTTATCGCTTCCTCCGGAAAAGTTAATATCATATTGAGATATGGGTGCATGCTGAAAAGCCTTCTCCTGCCAATCTGTATTAACTTTGTAGGTTTTATAATCATCATTTGCAGCTGAATATCTCTTAAGCCTCCTTTCATTAAAAGCAACATAATCAAATGAAGGATCCAGCCGGAAAGCTGCCGCAGCGGCCAGTCTTTCGTATTCAACATATTCCTGGGCATTCATAAACTCTCTTTTACCGGTAGGTTTTTGAGTGCCTGTAAAATAACCGAATTCAATTTTTGATTTGCCGACTTTTCCTTTTTTTGTTGTGATAAGCACCACACCATTAGAAGCCCGTGAACCATAGATGGCGGCGGCGGAAGCATCTTTTAATATTTCAATTGATTCGATATCGTTTGTATTAATATCCGTCAGCGAATTAGTTGCCGCACCATTGCTCGATAAGTCAGCATTTTGTAAAGGAATTCCATCTATCACATACAATGGTTCGTTACCAGCAGTTACCGAAGCTGAACCCCGGATACGAAGATTAATGCCTTGTCCTAACTTGCCATTTTGCTGAGTTACAGATACACCTGCCGCCCTGCCTTGTATAGCACTTTCAAAGTTTGCGGATGGTGTATTGTTAAGTTCCTTGGCGCCTACTTTAGCAATAGATCCGGTAACATCTCTTTTGATTTTTGAACCAAATCCAGTTACAATAACTTCCGTGAGTTGATCTACCCCTAAACTTAGTGCAACCATTACATTGCCATTTACTATTTTAGCTTCGGTAGAAATATACCCTACAGAACTAAACGATAAACTCTTTGTTTTGGAACTAATCTTTAATTTAAAAGTACCATCTGCTGCAGTTACACCAGAGGCTTTGTCATTCTTCGAAGTAACAGTTACTCCTAACAAGGGGGAACCATCCTTTGCATCTGTAACCTTTCCGGTTACTTCATTTGTTTGTGCAAACAACGCATTTAAACAAAGCATTGCCAGGACAAGAAGGCATCCAGTTTTTCTCATAAAATAATTTTGGTTTTAAATAATAAAGGTAAAAGTAATTGATTACACTATAACAATGAAGTTTGTTCATTTTTTGAGTGTGTTTTTGAGTTTCTTATTAAATTAATGATATGTAACTATTTTACTTAATTTGAGTTTTGAAAAAACAATTGATTTGCATCGTAGCGTAAGTAATAAACAATTCAATTAACTATCCATCTGGCACAGGGCTTTAATTTGATGCCAAGCTGTACTGTTGTAATGTAATGAATAAAGATTAACAAAGCAAGTCTGTTACGAAATCAGGATATACAAGAATAGGATTTTGTACCTCAGATAAAGGGTTGTTAGATTTAATGATTTTAGCGTAAATAGGCTAATGCCGGCAGCAGTTAAGATAGGAAGCAGGTAAGAGGCCTGCACCTTTTTGTAGAAATGCCTTTCAACAAGCAATGTGCAGGGCTAAACATGTTGCCTGAAGTTATATTTTAATTTTATGCTGAATGGAGAAACGAAATATATTGGCCTGATTATAATCTCCCGAACTTTTTTGCTGAA
>JAYTTM010000326.1:0-1962 GCA_043745055.1 Chitinophagaceae bacterium
CTGCTGTACGGGGCTGGACAAGCAACCCTCGTCTTTTTGCTGTTACCTTTTACTTATATATCTTTATTGGGCAGCGGTTGTGTGGGCTGGACGTTAAAACGTCCAGCCGTGCGGCAAGCCCTGATCGTTGGCAGAAATGCTACTTGACAACTCAAATTCCCCAAAACATTCGACAAATTTTCTTTGTTTTTCGTAACTTAGCAATGTGAAAAGTAAAAACGAAATAGGACTTGATTTTATAATTGATAAACTTACAAACTCAATTGAAAATGTATTAACAGGAGACAGTTTTGCAACAGACATTTCTGTATTAAAGAGTAGTGATTTAAAAACTGTTACTAAGAAAAATAAATGGCAATTCATTTGGAGGGAAGAGTTTGCAATACCAGAAAGAGATGTTTATAAATTGACAATTGTAAATAATTCAACGATTATTCAAGGTCTTATTAGCTTAGAAATTAAATCAGACCACGTTTATATGCATTTAGTAGAGAGTGCACCTTTTAACAAAGGGAAAATTAAAGTTTATTCAGGAGTTCCGGGAAATTTAGTTGCTTTTGCTTGTAAACTTTCTTTTCAACGAGGACATGAAGGGAATGTTTCATTTCTTTCAAAAACGCAACTTGTTGAGCATTATGAAAAAACACTTGGAGCATTTCACTTTGGCGGACGAGTGATGATTATTGAAACGACAGCTGCTTTGAAACTTATTAATAAATATTTTCAAAATCAATAACATGAAAACAATAAAATTGGAATTAGACGTTGACTTTATAGGTGGACAAACTTCATTAACAAAAGACGAAGAAAAGGCATTAAGTAATTTCTTTAGTCAACGCAAGGCAAAAGTTAATTTGTCGAAAATTAAGCAAAAAAGTAGGACACCAAAACGAGAGAAATCCTTTGCGTAGAAAAAGCACTTCTGCCAACATGGGGTTTTGTAATATTGGGGCAGGACGTTGTAATCTTCACCATTAGCAACATGGCAGCAGTTGTTCGGGCAGGACAAACATCGGTGAACTTTTGGTTGTTATCTTGTACATTTGTTTTTCAATCTGCAGCGGTTCCGGGCTTGACGTTTTTCAAATCCCCCAACATCACAAAGCCCTATTCGTTGTGTGTAATGCGACCGCAGACCGTAAAATCCTTGAACTTCTGAACATTTTTCGTAAATTTGAACAAACATTAAAAACATGCGGACACTAAATGTTTCTATATCCGATATTGAGTATAACAAATTCGGCTTGAAGGAGGAAAAATTGACTTTTACAGATTTTATTGACCTTGTTAGTAAAGAATTGACACGCCAAAACCTAAGCAAGTGCTTAGAGCTTGCTGACAAATATGGCATTTCCAAAATGACAATGGACGAAATTACAAATGAAGTAAAAGCAGTTAGAAAGAATGCAAAAAATCGTAATTGACACTAATGTAATTGTATCGTCTCTTATTCAACATGGTTATCCGAACCTCATTATTAAAGATCTTTTTATTGAACAAAAATTGCAACTTTGTATTTCAGTCGAATTATTAGCTGAATATTATGAAGTTTTAGCGAGACCAAAATTTTCAAAATTTCAAGACTTTTTTATTCGTGCCGAAGCTCTACTTGTTGAGATAGAAGCTAAAGCGACAAAATATAATCCAACCATAACGCTTAATCTTATTTCGGACGACGATGACAATATGATTTTAGAACTTGCAGACGAATGTTTAGCGGACTTTGTAATTACAGGTAACACAACAGACTTTACTTTTCCGACTTACAAGCAGACTAAAATCGTAACCCCAAAAGAATATTGGGACAACTACCAACCCGACTAAAACGCACTACACACAACATGGGGTTTTGCAATATTGGGGCAGGACGCACACTGCTGAACATTTTAGGTTAATATCAAGCTTTTAGTTTTCTATTGGGCTTCAGTTTTGGCAAGACGTTCTTTACTCAGCGACATAAAT
>JAYTTM010000327.1:0-1961 GCA_043745055.1 Chitinophagaceae bacterium
TGCACCTGCAATAGTTCCGGCTTTTAAAAAGTTTTTTCTGTTCATGGTTTACAAATATTAAATGCGTTAAGATAAATCCAACCATTAAAGCTATAACTAACCCACTGATAAATATTGAAAATAAAAAACAGACAATTTTTTACAAGATGAAAAACTTCAGTAGAAGTCCAATAAACGCAGCAATTAAAATGATCAGGGGTTCTTTAACTTTCGTAGAATAGATTAAAAGAAATGTAGCACCAATTGCAATAAGGGCGGTTGGAATATCAATGATTGACCGGATAGCAATAACTGCTACTGCTCCTACTAATGCACCAATTACTGCTGCCGTAATGCCTTCAACAAAAGCTTTGATGCTTGTATTACCAGCAATCTTTTTAAAGTAGGGAGCAGGTAAAACAGTGAGCAGGTAGCAGGGAAGAAAAGTTGCCAAAGCTGCTACTGTGGCTCCGGGAAAGCCCGCTACCAAATAACCAATAAAACCGACAGTAATAACAACCGGACCCGGTGTTATCATTGCCACGGCAACCGAATCTACAAATTGCGATTCTGTAAGCCAGTGATGTTCTATTACTACTCCTGCATGTAAAAATGGAACGATGGCCAATCCACTGCCAAAAACAAATGCACCCGCTTTTGCAAAGAAAATGGCAATTTTCCCCAACGTTCCGGCATCATAATTCCAGAACCCAATTTGTAACAATACAAAAGAATTGGTCATTTTATTATTCCACCATTTGGGGGGCGCTTTTACAAACATATATAAAAGCCCGGCAGCAATAAATAAGAAAATATTTTCCTGTTGCGTAATAAATGTGATAGCAGCAGCGATGATAAAGAACAACCAAAGCATCCAGTTTTTCTGTAATGACTGGCCATTAAATTTACCTATAGATTTTGTTGTGAGTTTATAAGAACTAATGGCGATGATACCAATAACAGCAGCTCCTACACCATAAAAAACAGCTTGCATCCAGGGCAAGCCACCATATAATTTATACAACATACCCAGCAATACCACCATTATAAAAGAAGGAAGTACAAATGCAATGCCCACCAGTGTAGCCCCTGCTATGCGGTGATGTACAAAACCTATGTAAATAGCCAATTGTGCAGCCAACGGGCCTGGCATTAACTGAGCCAAAGCAAGTCCTTGTTTATACTCTTCTTCTGAAATCCATCGGCGGTTTTCAACAAGGTCTTTATGCATATAACCTACTAAGGCAACGGGGCCACCAAAACCTGTAGTACCTAATTTTAAAAAATAGCTGATCAATTCAGAAAGGGAATATAAAGGTTGCTGTTGCATAAAAATTATTATTTAAACACAAGATGATCGATTTTCTTATTTTTTCAAGAATGGTAGAAAAAGCAGCACAGTGCTAAAAAAGTATAAGGGTGCGACGCAACAATGTTTAATTAATATACTAAAGCCAGTTACAAAAAAATTGCCCTGTAGATTGTAATTAAACTGCAAAAGATTACGACTATTCCAACGGCAATAAACATTTTTTTTACAGGCAGTTTGGCGGTTAGCATTGCCGAGAACGGAGCTGTAACAATACCGCCAATTAACAGGCCAGCCACAATATTCCAATGTTGAATACCGATTGTAAAAATAAACGTAATAGCGCTTGCGACGGTAAGCAAACATTTAGCAAATGTTGAACTACCAATAACGTATCGTGGTGTATGTCCGTTTTTTATAAAAGTACCTGTTACCAGCGGGCCCCAGCCACCTCCGCCGAATGAATCGATGAACCCGCCGATAAGTCCCAAACGGGTAATATTTGTTGCTGTTTTCTTATTAGTTATTTCACTTTTTTTAAACGCATTTTGCAAAATTCTTATTCCAAGGTACATGGTATATACAGCAATAAATGGCTTGGTTATTTTTGCATAGCGCTCACCAACATACGATAACGCCAATGCCCCCAATACGGCACCAATGATTGCAGGAA
>JAYTTM010000328.1:0-7133 GCA_043745055.1 Chitinophagaceae bacterium
TTAATTATTACTTAACTTATTTTACCATTTTAGATTTCTATCTCAAACAGGCAGCAATTGGGCTCTTGCTGGTAATGCAGGGGTAAATTTTTTGTGTTCTTTAATTCTACCATTCCTAAAAAAGTGAAGCCAGATTTTGTGTAATGCTCAATCAAAGCAGTATTATTGCCCAGGGTGTCAAGTCGCACATATTTTCTACCGTTTTCTACCGCAAAAGCTTTCGCCCAGTCTACAATTTTTTCAACAAAATTATTACCTCTGAAATTACGGTTGGTTGCAATACGATGAATATAGATTGCATCTCCTCTTTCCCTGTCTTCCCATATTTCCTGATCAATAAAAGTGATAGACCAATTGCAGGCAATTTCACCATCAATCAAAATTTTCCATTGTTGTTTATTTTGAATTTCCTTTTCAATAAATTGTTTTTCAAAATAAGGCCACACAACCGTTTTTTTCAATAACTGCAGTGCTCTTGCATCTTGATAAAGGTTAAAGATTTTATCTACGTCCGCTGTTGTACAATTTTGTATTTGCATAAAACTAAAAGTTGAACATTTTAAAATTTTCTTATTGCAAATGTCAAAAGATTTTTGTTACAATAAACCCGAATCTTGCTAAGTTTATAGATAACCAATTTTTATTTTTCATACAACAAATTGTATAGCTATTGACAAAAGTATAAGTTGTTATCTTTGACGTCACCCCAACTTCTCTTCAAAGGAGAGTGGCTAGAACCATTAACCCGTAGGTGTTTTAGCCTTATGACAGAACTTTAGCAGGGCAATAATAATTTTTGTTAGATAAAAATGTAGCAATTTACACAACACTAAATATTCATTATGCTTAAAGTTGGTATTACAGGCGGAATTGGTAGCGGCAAAAGCACTGTATCGCATATTTTTGAAACACTGGGCATTCCTGTGTATTATGCCGATGATGCGGCTAAAAGACTGATGACTGAAGATGAAGGATTAAAGCAACAGGTACAGCAACTATTTGGCGATGCAGCTTATACCAACGGAGAGTTGAACAGAGCCTACCTGTCTGCACAGGTATTTAACAACCCGGATAAATTAGCGATGCTGAATGCTATGGTGCATCCGGCAACTATTGCAGATGCAGCAAAATGGATGCAGCAACAAACTGCACCCTATGCGATTAAAGAAGCCGCATTAATTTTTGAAAGCGGGGCACAGGAAAATTTAGATAAAGTGATTGGGGTATTCGCTCCCAAAGCAGTACGAATTAAAAGAGTGATGGGCAGGGATGGTATTACCCGTGAAGAGGTAATGGCGAGGATGAACAAGCAAATTAATGAGACCATTAAAATGCGGCTTTGCGATTACGTTATCACCAATGATGAACATCAATTACTAATACCGCAGGTGCTGGCGGTACATAAACTATTGCTTGAATTACAGTAGGGATAAATAAAGCGTTTACAAATTGATTCAATAGAAAAGGCGCTCCTATACTGCTATATACTGATATATATATTGAAACCATTACTTTAAAGTTTACAGTTTTTCGACTTTTAAAGTTTACGCCATTTTAAATCTTCAGCTATTGCTTAACTCAACACTTTTGATTCACCATTGACAATTCACCATTCACCATTCACCACTCACCATTCACCACTCACCCCTCACTTCAACACCTCACTGGTATAATGAAAACTAATATCCGGGTTGTTTTGAATTTCGGTATTTAAAAACCATTCGCTATTGGCGAGATATACCAACTGTCCGTCTTTATCTGCTGCAATGTTGGCCTGTTTAAAGCGGATGAAATCTTCCAGCTTTTTAGTGTCTTTACTGCTTATCCAGCAGGCTTTAAAAAAGGGCAGGCTATTCATTTGTACCGAAGCTCCATACTCCTGCAACAGGCGGTATTGAATTACTTCAAACTGCAGTTCGCCCACACAACCAATGATTTTTTTGTTGCCCCCAAACTGCGTGAACAACTGTGCCACCCCTTCATCCGTTAATTGCAGCAAGCCTTTTTCAAGTTGCTTGGTTTTCATTGGATCCTTATTCTGCACCTCTTTAAATATCTCAGGAGAAAAGGATGGTATGCCAGTGAAATAAAATTTTTCTCCTTCGGTCAACGTATCACCAATTTTAAAATTACCGGTATCAAATAAACCCACCACATCACCTGGGTAAGCTTCTTCAATCACATCTTTTTGGCGAGCCAAAAAACTGTACGGATTATTAAACCGCACCTCTTTTTCCAGGCGAACATGGTTGTAATATTTACTCCGCTCAAACCTGCCACTGCACACCCGTAAAAAAGCAATTCTGTCCCTGTGCTTGGGATCGAGGTTGGCATGTATTTTAAAAATAAATCCGCTAAACTTATCTTCTTCCGGTGCCACATCCCTGATGGTAGTATGACGGATACGGGGCGTAGGTGCAATGCGGATAAAGGTTTCCAGCATTTCCCGTACACCAAAATTATTTACGGCACTTCCAAAAAATACCGGCGCTACTGCACCACTTAAATAATCGGCAACATTCAACGGGCCGTAAACACCATCAATCAATTCCACATCTTCTCTCAGCGTAGCTGCATCCTTCTCCCCTATTTTAGCATCTAGTATTGCATCGTTTATATCAGTGATGGCCACCACATCTTCGTCATTGGCCTTGGTACCGGCTGCAAATAACACCAGGCTCTTTTGGTGTAAATCATACACTCCTTTAAAATCTTTACCGCTGTTGATGGGCACCGTCATGGGGTGTAATTGGATCTTTAATTCCGCTTCAATCTCCTCCATCAAATCAAACCGGTTTTTACCATCCCTGTCCATTTTGTTGATAAACACAATTACAGGTGTTTTACGCATAGCAATTACTTCCATTAGTCTACGGGTTTGTGCCTCCACACCGTTTACACTGTCAATCACCAATACAACGCTATCCACCGCCGTGAGGGTTCTGTAAGTATCTTCCGCAAAGTCTTTGTGGCCGGGCGTATCAAGCAGGTTGATGAGGTTGCCTTTGTATTCAAAAGTCATCACACTCGTCGCCACACTTATACCCCTTTGTCTTTCTATCTCCATAAAATCGGAGGTGGCGTGCTTCTTTATTTTATTGCTTTTAACCGCACCGGCCGTTTGTATGGCACCACCAAACAACAGGAACTTTTCCGTGAGGGTTGTTTTACCGGCATCCGGATGACTGATGATTGCGAATGTTTTGCGTTTGTTGATCTCGTTGATGTACTTCATATTCCCCAACCCCACCGGGGCTTATTATTTTGAGGCGCAAAGGTAAGGGTTGGCAAAGGTTATTGCAAAAGGAAGGGGAAGATGTAATTACGGACAACAATACTGCTACAAATTTCATCAGCAATTTTATATTCAATGCTATTAGCTACTTTAAATTTTGCATATATTTAGCTGATAAAAATCTACTTATAAATTTTACACATCATTTTTATTGATATTACTTCCCTTATGAGAATAAATAAATTACTTCTGACAATTACACTTTTTGCAAGCCATCAACTATTTGCACAAGTACCAATCATCAGTTCTTTTGCACCGGCATCCGGCCCGGTTGGAACTGTAGTAACTATTTCCGGAAGCAACTTTAGTTCAACAGCTGCTAACAATATCGTTTTTTTTGGAGCAGTAAAGGCAACTGTAAATACTGCTTCAGTTAATTCACTAACTGTTACGGCTCCGGCGGGCACTTCTTTTAAGGCGATAACCCTAACTGTAAATGGTTTAACAGCCTATTCTGCCAACCCATTTATTATCAGCTTCCCAGATTCGATCTCAACATTTACAGCCAATTCATTTGCATCAAAAACTGATTTTGCCACTGGTACCTATCCCAAAATAATAGTGGTAAATGATTTTGATGGCGATGGCAAACCAGACCTTGCAGTGGTTAACCAGGTGGCAAACAGCATTTCTGTTTTAAGAAATATCAGCAATAATTCAGTTCCATTATTTAGCCCGAAGGTTGATTATAGTTCAGGGAAAGACCCAATTAATATTGTTGCATCCGACCTTGATGGCGATGGCAGAAATGACCTGGTAGTCACCAATTTTAATGCAGGTGGCGATGCTGAAATAAGTATTTACAGGAATATCAGTAATATTGGAAATATTTTATTTTCTCCCAGAATAGCATTTGCAACTGGTGCAGGTGCAATAGGAATTGATGTGGGTGATCTTAACAGCGATGGCAAACCAGACATAGTAGTTACCAGCAGCAATGCAGGCACTTATTCAATTTTTAAAAACACCAGCACTAACGGAAATATTACATTAGCTACAAGACAGGATATACCCTATTATCGGGGAGACGAGGTAGTTATCAGTGATATGGATGGCGATAGTAAGCCAGACCTTGTACTCACCAACTCAATCAACAATACAATTGTTGTGCAAAGAAATACAAGCACGCCGGAGATGATTTCTTTTGCATATGGTGTATCATTTGGCACTGGTTCTTATCCAACAAAAATTGCATTGGGCGATTTTGACAGTGATAACAAAAAAGATGTAGCCGTAGTCAATTACACAGGTAAGTCAATTTCAATTTTAAGAAATACAAGTGTGCCTGGCGCTTTGTCGTTTGAAACTGCTGTCAATTATGCAGTGGAGACTAATCCATCGAATATAACTGCAGCTGATTTAGATGGAGATGGCAAACCAGATTTGATAACAGGCGTTGGAAACAATGGCTCGGTTGCTGTTATAAAAAACAATTCAAAACCCGGTAATATTTTGTTTGCAACAGGTGTAAATTATAACACAGGCAATTTTGATACTTTTTGCGCCGCCGGAGATTTTACCGGCGACGGGCAACTGGATATTGCTGTATCCAATACATTGTTAAATACAATTTCAATTTTAAAAAGCAAGATCGGGCTTTTAGTTCCGTTGTCGTTTTGCCCACCAACTGCAAATGACAGTATTAGCGCCGGCATTACTGGTACTGCGTATCAATGGCAAGTAGATACCGGCAATGGTTTTACCAATATTATCAACAATGATTATTACAGAAATACAAATGGAGCTGCTTTACAATTAATAAACATTCCTTCTAATTATAATGGTCATATTTATCGCTGCGTGGTGGATGGTAAATTGGGCGATTTATATAAAATAAGATTCTCCAATACCTGGACTGGTGCTGTAGATAATGACTGGAATAATTCTGCCAACTGGAAATGCAGCAGCATTCCTGATAACAATACTGATGTAATAATTAACGATGGAACCATGGTTATAAACTCAAATGTAACCATCAACAGTCTGGTAATTAATGCTGGCGCATCACTTACAGTTAACTCTGGATTTAACCTGGTAATTTTACATCCATCAAATCAACAAAACACTTCCAGAAAACATAAATAGGAAGTTTAATTTTGTTATATCCCTTATCCAAAAAAAAACATTCATTAATCAAATGAAATTTTAAAGGTTTTTATTTTATTCTGCAGGTATTTTATGGTGAGGTGATAAATCCCTTTTGGCAGGTAAGTGTTTATGGCAATACTTTTGGTTCCATCTGTACCATCATGATTAATGCTGGTAGTCATAAACTGCACGCCTTTGGCATCACAGATTGCGACAGCATACTCGCCTTTTTGCTGCCCGTTCATTTCTAACAAAATGATATTATTGGTTATCGGGTTTTTTACCAATCGTATACTGTTTTCGTTGGTGAATATGGCTTTTACGATGGCGCTGTAACTTAGGTCTCCATTTTTTTCAGTTGCTTTAATACGGTAATAATTTACACCGGTAGCTGGTTTGCCGTCAGTAAAGCTGTAGTTGGCAGTTGATGTATTTTCTTTACCTCCTACTCTTCCTATTGTACTAAAATTTCTTTCGTCAACTGCTCTTTCAATTTCGTAAGCCGCAACATTCAACTGGTTGTCGGCTTTCCAATCAATGTCAATATTTACCGCATTGCCAGCGCTTGCATTTTTTTGTGTGATGGGTTTTATATTGCTAATTTTTAATGGAAGGTTTAATAATACTTTTTTAAATATAATCCGGAATCTTGCAGGGGAAGCACTTGCAGTATCATCAGTAATAGTAAAATCTACACTGGTGCCTGCTATTAAGTTTATCGGAGTAGCTGTCTGTAAAAACTTGTCCTCAATAAATGCACTAAGCCCTGGCATACTAAAATTTTCAGGCTTTAATTCCAGCTGATAGGTACGCTTGATAACATTCGAAATATGTAGCAAAATCGTATCTGCAGTTACAATATTTTTTCTGCGATCTACAGACAGACGAAGATCACTATTTTGTATGGAAAGATTTTCTGCCCCTGGGTTTTCTAGTCTTTCTACATCCTGTTTATCTTTTTCACTGTTGTACTTATTATCAAATACTGCCATTACACCATCCACAACAGGTAAAGTTGCATCCCTGTTGTAAGAGTGCAGGTTGATGCGTATTTTAGTTTGCACGCCTGTTGGCCTGAACACATTATCATTGCCGCAGCTGCATTTATTATTTTCATTTATGGTTAAACTACCGGCAGCAATTGCATCTACATAAACTGCTGCAAATGGTTGTGCATATTCTGAGAGGTTACTTATTGGCGTGGGGGTAAAATCGTACGTACTTCCGTTGTAGCTTGCAGTTACATAGCCACCTACATTATTGGAGCCACCCAATTTTGGATCCCAAAAATTAAAGTTTCGGTTAATAAGCGTGCTGTTATTTACAGCAATATTATCCAGGTTAATTCTGGAAGCAAAAGGGTTTCCTATTAACTTCCACCCACGTCCACTGATGGGAATAGATTGATTTCCCTGCTTTACATTTCCATGTATCCTGAGCGTAACATTGTCTGCCGGAGCGTTGGCAAGTAGTGCCAGGTTATTAGCCCGTGACCCCCTCACAAAAAGGAAGTAAGCATTGCTGTTACTGATGGGTTGATTGGTAGTGCTGATATTTAAAAGGCTACTGCCGGAGAGTTCTTTCATGGAGGCATTGTTAAGAGGATTTTGATCAAAGCCATTAGCGACCGAGCCTCCGGTAATATGCAATCCATATCCCGGCGAAGGATTGTACGATGCATTTCCGCCGGCATTTTCCTGCAACGCTTCATTAATTGTAGGAGCTCCCACAGCAGTTACAGGGAATGCTA
>JAYTTM010000329.1:0-7122 GCA_043745055.1 Chitinophagaceae bacterium
AACTCAAAAATAGCCGCATGTGCCCTTTTTTCCAAATTAACTTTTTTGTCTAAGCCTTTCATCCTCAATCCTATCCATAGTATCTCATTTTAAAAAAAATTGCCACACTTGCGTTTTTTTGGTGACACATATTATGTCACTTATTATACGAAAGTTTTTACAGCCCCCGCTTACGGGCTATTTTATCTAAGGGACTTTCTATTTTACTGCTGTCCCGGTTGCTCACTTTTGTATAAATAAGTGTGGTTTTAATATCGTTGTGGCCCAGCAGTTTTTGTATGTACGTAATATCGGTGCCGTTTTCCAGCAGGTGGGTTGCAAAGCTGTGACGCAGGCTGTGAAAGCTGCAGTTGGGTGGCAGGCCCAGTTTTTTATACGCTTCTTTAAAAACCTGCTGTGCGCTGCGGCTGCTAATGTGTTCTCCCGGGTATTGTCCTTCAAAAAGCCATGTTTTGGGCTTATAGAGTACATAGTATTGCCGCAGCAATGTAAGTATGGTGCTGCTAAGTGTCACCATCCTGTCTTTTTTGCCCTTAGCCGATTTAATATGTATCTGCATCCGGTCGCTGTTGATGTCGGTTATCTGCAGGCTTACGGCTTCGCTCACCCGCATGCCAGCGCTGTAAGCTAGCAACAGCAAACTGCGGTGTTTAATGTTTTGCACGGCCATCAACCCATCTATTATTTTTTCTTCACTAATTACTTTCGGCAGTTGCAGGGGCTTTTTAGGCCGGGGTATTTCAATGAAAAACTTTTCTTTACCAAGCACTTGCTCGTAATAGAACTTAAGTGCGTTTAGCCTGCTATGCAAAGTGGCCTCTTTTAGTTGTAAGGTAACCAGGCAATAATACAGGTAGTTTTTTACCCTTTCGGTGCTAAGGGTTTCGGCAGGGGTATTTTTAAGTGCTGCTAAAAATTGAATCAGTTCGTTTACATAGGTGCGAATGGTGCTGGGGCTGTATCCTTTTAAATGTAGTTGCTGTATCATTAGCGTAGTTACCTGCTGGTTGCAGGGTTGAATATGCAGGACGTTGGCCGTACTTTTTAAGTATTGTGGTGCCTGCTGCCGCTTGTGGGCTGGCGGAGGCGCTTGTGTAATTTGGTTGCTGCTGCTTATGCTGTATGCCTGCCCTGCGGTGCGGCTTTGCAGCAGGCGGTTGCGGTTGTGCAGGTAGGTTTTAAGTGCTGTAAGGTCTATTGGGGCCAGAGGCTGCAATACCTGCCAGATGGTAGTAAAATTTTCACGGCTAAGCAGGGTGTACCAGCTTTGATGTGTTTTTGAATATTTAACGCAGCTAATTTTTTTTAGCAGGGCGTTAGCAGCAAGGGGCGCATCAATGAGTATGCAGTCCTGGTTGCGGTGTATTTGGGCTGTTAACTGAATGTCCATACAGATGGTTTTTAAAGCGGATGAGGCTTTGTTAGGTTGTTAAGGTTTTGTTTTACTATTTCTAAACCCTCCAGCGCTATCCCCCAAAAAGCGAGTACACAAAAAAGGGTTGCAAGGCAAGTAAACGATGGAGTAAAGTGTAAGAGAAAATCAAATTTTAAATCCGCTAAACTTTTCAGATCCCACTATCAGCAACCATCTACCCCCACCCATGTACCTTCAACCAACAACTCCGCTCCGCCCCCACATAGCTTCGCTTTCCTCAGTTACAGGTTTAAGTTAACCTGATGGTAATTGATAACAGCTCAATTTACACAAAGCATTGCATTAAAAAAACAGGAAAAATCCTGTTTTTTTATTCAACTTTTTCGTGTATACTTTCAGAAATAATATGTAAGGCCGATTGGATTGTATAAGTTATGTCTTGTATTTTAATTGCCCTGCCTTTTACTTGCCCCAACACCAGGCGCCGCTGCGGATAGCGGCTCCATACTGTGTCTGCATGTTACCAATGCCGATATTCACTATTCAGTATTGCTTTCTTCTAACTTATTGTCCTGCGCAGCATTCAGCCAATAGCAATCCGCCTTCGTTCTGTGTATACATGTTACTATTGTTACTGACCACATTTTGCCGGGCAAAAAAATAACAGCCTAATGTTTGGGTCATTACGTATCAGTTAAAAGTGGTGCTGCTGGCAACATTGGTAAAACATCTTTATATCCAATCATAAAATTCCAGCAGTCAAACAAAGAAAACCTCCTTTAATAGGATTCCATTTTTTTTAAGTAAGGTTCAAGAGAACTGGTTATTGTCTTTTGATTGATTAGATATTCAGGAGTCCCTTTATTCTGAAAAACAAACGACGTTTTAGATGGATATTCAACCGGAAATGGGCAGGGAAATATTTCATTGGCCCACAAAATAAAGTCTGCGTAAATATCATCTCTTATCGGCAAAATGAAAAGTAGTTTAACAGTATCTACAGATTAAATAATTTGCTTTAGCCTCCAACGAAACCCTTCTGATTTTCCTGCATTAAAAATTACTAATCTTGAGTTATGGAGTAATTTAAAAATCGTATCCTGCCATGCCTCATTTGATACGTACATTTTGGGTGAGCCTAATTCCGGAAGCGTTTCACCTGGTTTACCCAACGCCATATAAGGTCCAATTTTTTGAAAAATGCGAGCGATGGCCCGCTGTTCACACTCTACATCGAATGGAATGTATCTAGAAAAATTTTTTCTTATCTGAGCATTTTTGCCGCTCTTCCAAAAAATTCTTAAGTAATTGTTTTGTCGTAAGTCTCAAATCTTAAGCATTAAATGTTCTAAAATAAATTACTGGCTGTCGTAAATCGTTTTCCAGAATTATGTCACCCCTTGCTACCGGGTGTTGTTTTCCTTTCCACACAAAGTATAAGCCAATTGCTATTACTATAGAAAATAAAAAGCCATTTTTAAATTTATTTATGATCATAAAAACCAAGCCAGCGGCAATTATTATCCAACCAAAATTTTAAAAGCCCTTGCCCATCCGAAATTGCGCTTCGGAATCGGTACTATGCCTGGTGAATTAGTCATTGCTGAATAAATTTGATGTTAAAAAAAGATCAAAAAGAAAGCTATCCGATTATTAATGCACCCCTTATCTTTCTTATCATTAAATTATAATTTCAACTTTGTATCTTTAACAAGGTTCGGTTTTAGCAAAATATTTTTTTTGTTACAGCCCAATAAAAACCCTTGAAGGTTTTTTGAAATTAATTAATAAGATCTTACTTTATAATTAGCTATTAAATGAAAACTGCTTTACCTATATTGATTGTATTATTGTTGCCCTGTTTACTGTTTTTTAATTGCGCTAAAATACTGCCACAGGAAACCCTGAAAACAAGGCTGTTAATCACTATAAAAGATGATAAAGGGTTGAGTGTTGCTGGCACAGTGGTGCGATTGTACAAAAATGCTGCTGATACGGGCATAGTGAGAATAGCTGATAGCAGCGGGATATTGTATTATCCTGACCTTGAAGTTGCACTATACTATTGGCTTGCAGAAAAAGGTTGCAAAAACAACAGGGCCAGTGAGACCACCCTAAACCGTGCTTTAATAGAAGGAGTTATTTTGTACGGATATGCTGTATTATCTGAAACGGGCACATTAAAAATTAAAAACAATGCAGCAGAAGCTTATAAATTATCCGATTCAACCTTTAACATAAAACTGCCGGCAGACAGCACTTATTTTGTTTACCCGAAAGTTGGTTTTCATAGAATACGTGTAGAAAAAGTAAGTACCCCTGGAATAGGGAAAGATAGTACCCTACTTATAAAATGCAGTGATACCGCTTATATAAACTTGCCTTTTTAATTTAATAGAGAAAGGGCGCATTTAAGACTAACGCAGCATCTGCCGGTTACTTTGTTTGGCCGTTTAGGCGTTCAGGCATTTTTTTCTTTGCTTGCTCAACGCTTCAACGGCAATTTCAATCACTGTTAGTTTCATCACCAATCGCAACCGGAAAAACTGTTGGGCTAGCCCTTAAAAACAAAAGATAATTTTCTACCTTTAGTTTGTTCAGTAAATTTAGGGTATGCAAGCAGGAAGGAGTTTTACAGCATTTTTTTTGTTGGCAATTATTACTTCCCCAGCTGTTGGACAGGTGATACCTGCCAACAGAATTACATACTTTACTATGGCTGGCTATCCTGGCAAAATACCTGTTTATCTTCTTGTAAAAAACATAACCAATTTTGGCGGAAACGGCAATGGTACCAGCACAAATTATTTTGCATTGTAACAAGCCATTAGTAGTTTAAATAACCAGCAAAGCATCGTTTATTTTCCGGCGGGTAAATTTCTTTTTAATAAACCCATCCTGCTGGGCAACGGTATTGTTCTAAAGGGCTAAGGTGCCGGCTATACAACACTGTTGTTTAACCTTGCTGGCTCAAATGATTTAATAAAGTTTGCCGCTACAGCAACTAATACCGTTGCCAATATCACTTCTTCCGTATAAAAAAACTCAACTCTGCTGCCGGTAGTCATTGCCAGCCTGTTTAAGAAAAACGACTATGTAAAGGTTTATCAAAACGATGCTGCATTGGTAAATGATAGCTGGGCTCTGGAATGGGTAGGGCAGATTGTGCAGATTTAAAATATTAAACACAACAGCCTTTATTTTTCAGGTACTTTACGAAGAAATTATTTGCTGGCAGATGCTCCCAAAATACGAAAACTGGCAATGGTAACAGGCGTAGGTGTATAATGTTTAACAATAAAAAGATTAGAAGCCACAGCACTGCATACCTCCAATATTTATTTTTTAAATGCCGCCAACTGCTGGGTAAGGGAAGTTGAGAGTGACAACAGCAATTTTGCCCATGTTAAAATTTCGGGCAGTACCCATATTGAAGTGAGCAATAGTTATTTTCATGGTGCATTTGCTTGTGCTGGTAATGGCCAGGGGTATGGCGTTGCCTGTGAGCTTACTTCGGGAAATTGTAAAATAGAAAACAATATTTTTAAACAACTTCGTCATGCTATGTTGTTGCAGGCGGGAGCCAATGACAATGCGTTTAGCTACAATTATTCTCTGCAGCCTTTTAATACAGATACATTTGCCAATAACCTTTCCGGCGATATTGTATTGAATGGCAACTATCCCTACCAAAATTTATTTGAAGGCAATATTGTACAGAATATAATTGCAGATGCATCGCATGGCATTAATGATCCATGTAATACCTTTTTAAGAAACAGGGCCGGGCTATTCGGTATTTTTATTGTAGAAGGTGCAGGAGATAGCACTAATATTGTTGTTAACGAAATAACCGGTAGCGTTTTCATGGAAGGCAATTATTACCTGAAGGGTGATGGCAATTTTGAGTATGGAAATAGTAAAAGAAATATGCTTTTTCCAGAGGGTACTACCAACCTTATATAAAAGAGTTACCTGTACAGCATTACACCCTCTTTTTGGAATATGGCCGTTACATGGCCCATCATCGGCAAGCCTAATTTAGCTGGTGCAAATACCATCCCTGCCAAACAAAAATTTGTAGCAGGAACGGAGCTTACATTTTGCCTGGCAGACTACCCGGCTACCTATATTTTTTCTGGTATTGGTAAATGAAGTGTTGCTGCTAACTCAACAAATAATGTAATGCCGCCCTTACTATTAACTGCCGGTAGCGAAATAAAGATTAATCCACCCTTAGGGCAAAAATGTATTTTGGATATTGATTACACAACGAACCCCGGCGCAAAGTTTAAGGTTAAAGCCGGTAAACAGTTTATAAATACAGGGAGTTTAACTATGCGATAATAAAATGCTTACAGTAACTGGCAAGAGTGTATTTATAACAGAATTAGTAAGCAAAACTATAAAGCTATTTTAGCACGGGGTAAAATTTATTATACATTCAATTGCTGTCACGGCTGTTCAATTTTCCTTATTCATTATTATTTCTTATTAACTTAATAACATTTCCCATAGGAACAGTATAGGGAATTTTTTTACTTATGTAAATGAAATGTTAACGGACCTGATTTTAATAGCATCAACAGTAAATTCGTAGCTGTTATCAAAAAAATACCTAATCTAATTTACATCTTTACCTATTAAAATCTTAAAAATACCAATGACAAGGATAGCATTGATGATGAGCCTTTTTACCCTCATTTATTGTACCAGTTGTACCCCCAAAAAAGCAGCACCTGAAGAGGCTGTTCAATATATTATTACCAGTCCTTTAAAGGTAGATACTTCTTTTGTAAAGGAATTTGTAGCACAGATAAAATCGGTTCGCAATATTGAAATACGTGCCCAGGAAAAAGGCTTTCTGCAAAATATTTATGTAGATGAAGGACAGTTTGTAAAAGCAGGCCAGCTGCTGTTTAAAATTATGCCGAAAATTTATGAGGCCGAACTGATGAAAGCGCAGGCCGAAGCAAATGCGGCAGAAATAGAACTGCAGAATGCAAAAACCCTGGTGGAAAAAAACATTGTTTCAAAAAATGAGCAGGCAATGGCACAGGCAAAGGTTAACCAGGCTAGGGCCGAAACAATGCTTGCACAAACACACCTTTCTTTTACAGAAATAAGGGCGCCTTTTGATGGCATTATCGATCGCATCCCAAAAAAAATAGGCAGCCTTATTGATGAAGGTGAACTGCTCACAACCTTATCCGACAACAGCCAGGTATTTACTTACTTTAATGTATCGGAACCGGAATACCTGCAATACCAAACCGATGTGAAAGATCGTGGAGATAATAAGGTAAGCCTGCGTTTGGCAAACGGAGCCATACTGCCTTACAAGGGATTGGTAGAAGTTGTGGAGGGTGAGTTTAATGCAGAGACAGGCAACATCGCTTTCAGGGCAAGATTCCCGAACAGTGAAAAGCTATTGAAGAACGGAGAAACCGGCAAAGTACTGATGACGATTCCGCTTAAAAATGCACTCATCATTCCGCAAAAAGCCAGCTACGAAATACAGGATAAAAAATTTGTTTTTATAGTGGATAAAAATGGGGTTTTAAAATCACGCCCTATTACAATAAAGGGTTCTATGGCAGATTTATTTGTGGTAGAAGCTGGCCTTGATGATACCGATAGAATACTTTTAGAAGGTGTGCAAAAAGTTAAAGAAGATGATAAAATTAAATTTGAATACAAAACTCCGCAGGAGGTAATTGCTAACTTAAAATTAAAAGCGGAATAGC
>JAYTTM010000330.1:0-1954 GCA_043745055.1 Chitinophagaceae bacterium
GGCAATAAATTTTTTTTGGGAGGCAACATTCATATAAGGTAATGGTAGTTTGGGAGTGCAATGATAGCCCGCTGGATAAAGAGTATGCGGAACAATATATCCTATCATACCATAACTCATTTGCTCCACAAATCCTTCAGGCAGATTTTTAAGAATTGCTTTGCGGATTGCTATAATAGCTTCCTGCCTTTCTTTGGCCAATGATGCCACATAGGCTTCTACGGTACTGGCGTTTGATTGCATAAAATATCATTTAAAATGAACGCAGCGCCTGTTTAGGAAGCAATAGAATGCAGCCCGATCCTGTTGCCTTCTGTATCTATAATAAGCGCCATATACCCGTTTTCCGGACTAATTTCTGTTTTAGGTACTATTATACTTCCACCAGCAGAATCAACTTTATCTAAAATAAGTTGAATATCGGGGTTCGCATTCAGGTAAATTAAAGGGCCATCTGTAAGCGAGGGTTTATGAAAACCGCCGCTATCCACTATTGCCCCACCTATGCCGTTTTGAAGATCGTCCAGCGGAAACATCCGCATCCTGATATTGGGTAAGTCAATGGGTATTAATTGGGTACTGAAAATAGATTCATAAAATAGTGTGGCTCTGGCTAAATCAATTGCCGGAATTTCAAACCAGCTGATGGCGTTGTTCATAATAATTGTTTTTATTACTGGTTATTAGTTTTGTTAGATAATTACTGTTTCACAAAAAGCTTTTTATTGCATACATCCTCTTTTACTTTGTTGTTCCATTCACTCATGCCGTAAAGCATATTTGTTACTTTATTAAAACCATTTTGAGTAAGTAAATAACTTGCCCTAGGGCTTCTGTGGCTATGACTGCAATAAACCAAAATATCTTTGTTTTTGTACTGGTTCAATTCTTTAATTCTGCTCGCTAATTCCTGTACAGGTATATTTATAGCGCCATCAAGCCGGCCAAATTTGTCTGGTGCGTTTCCTGTAAATTCTTCATTAGTCCTTACATCCAGCAAAACCACCTTTTGTTTGCCTCTCTTCTTTATAAAACTACAAATTTCTTCAGGCTCAATGTTTTTGAAAAGTATCGTTGCCTTATTTACCAATGGCATATTACATTGGGCACAAAATCCACTTTCTTTATAAACTAAATCGTCGCAGCCATATCCGCAAGGCAGGCAAGCAAATACCGTGTCTATAATTTTTTTCCTTGAAATGGGGTTATAGGAACCGTGTTTTTTAATAATGCTAAAACTCATTAATAGCAGAGCAAAGCACCCAAATAATACTATATTTTTCATGTAATAAAAGTATATAATTATGCAAACGATCAATTAATTATTGTACCAACGGAAAGCATATTAAAACACCTGGAGGAAAACACTAAAAGCCACAGAAGTAAATTTACTTTGTTACAGCATTCAGCATCTTTTCATACACTTCATCATTGGCTTCCCAAAGCTCTACCCTGTTACCTTCCAGATCAAGAATGTGAACAAATTTACCGTACTCAAATTCTTGAATTTCATCTGCAATGGTTACACCTTCTTTTTTTAACTGTTCAACCAGTTGAGGTAAATCCTCTACCCGGTAGTTAATCATAAATTGCTGAGAAGGGTTACCAAAATAATCACTTTTTTCATCAAATGGCCCCCAGGCAGTATGCCCTATTTTTTCTTTATCATCTGCCCTTCGCCATTGAAAACTACTGCCGTATTTATCCATGGCAATACCAAGGTGCTGCTGATACCAATCCATTTGCGCATCAGGGTTTTTACATTTAAAAAATATCCCTCCGATTGAAGTAACTCGTTTCATTGTTTTTTTTCAGCAAAGTAGTATTTGTTACTGGCTTTTACAACCTGTAAAAAAGAATTGACTAAATGAATTACCCACTTTGGGTAAAACAGGGATGGATGACAACAATCTGTTACTTACTATCACTAAAAGGATATTAAATTATCTTCAAA
>JAYTTM010000331.1:0-7097 GCA_043745055.1 Chitinophagaceae bacterium
TTTATTGGGCACTAACAATTATTGAAGCAGTATTCATGCCTTCAGCTGTTGCTTTTAACTTTATTTCTCCCGAGGATTTTCCAACCTTTACAATTACCATACACCTGCCCTGCCAGGCCTTTCTTTCAGAAAGCTGGTAGCTTTCAAGGCTGCGGGGGTTTGCATTACCCACTCCTGCAATTGTGCCGGGACCTTCAATTTCAAATTTCACTAAATTTTCAGCCAGCGGATTGCGGATGCCGTTTGCATCTTTTAGTTCAACGGTTATATAAACCAAATCCTGGTTGTTGGCTTTAATAATTTTTTTATCTGCAGTTAATTGTAAAGACACGGGTGTGGCGGCTGTGGCCAGCATTGCTGAAGTAACCACCTTATTTTTTGCATTGTATCCAACGGCTTTTAATTCTCCCGGCTGGTAGGGCACCTGCCAGTGAGCCATAAATTTTGAGCTACGGTTTGTCAGCTTTTTGCCCAACGATTTTCCATTTAAAAATAGCTCTGCCTGAGCGCAGGAAGAATAGATATTTACTTCGATTGGTTTGCTTTGATAACCTTCCCAATTCCAATTGCTTACAGCATCAAGCCAATGCCATTTTGACCAGGATTCCCGGTTAGGATTTTGCTCAAAACTTGGTACCGGTGGCGTTACAAAAATGGAGAGCTGGTTATCATTCCACAATGCATCTCTATAGTAAGACTGCGGCCGTTTCCACCCACAGATATCAATGTCACCGCAATAAGCAAGGTTCCATGGATAGAAATTTTGTTTTTGAAAATACCCCAGCCAGCCAATGCTTGCCTCACCAATATAGTCAAAAGCCGTCCACACAAAATCACCGATTACATAAGGATGATCCACCACATCCATCCAACTGCCAAAGGCTTCCAGGGGATATGATTCGGAGCCGTACATTATTCTGCCCGGCAACCTGGCATGGTCATCTTCGTAAATAGATTTTTTTAAATGATCCCCGCCAGCAGCGTAATTGTAACCGGCAACATCCAGCTGAGCAAAGTAAGGGTCCTTATCTGCATTCAATCCGTTTATTGCAGAAGTGATGGCTCTTGAAGCATCAAGGCTTTTTACAAAATCTGCGATAGCTTTTGCGGTAGCCACCCCTTCTGCATTGCCCCGTTCCGGTATCTCATTTCCAATGCTCCACATAATAATTGATGGATGATTTCTATCCCTTGCCACCATGGATTCTACATCTTTTTTCCACCAGTCTTTAAAATACAAATGATAATCATACGGATTTTTGCCATAATTCCACATGTCGAATGTTTCATCAATTACAAGCATACCAAGACGGTCGCATGCATCTAAAAATGCAGGGCTGGGTGGATTGTGAGAACACCTGATGGAATTGTATCCGCTTGCTTTTAGCAGTTCAACTTTTCGTTCTTCCGCACGGTCGTAGGCCCTTGCTCCCAGTGGGCCATTATCATTGTGAAAGCAGCCGCCTTTTAACTTCATAGTGGTTCCATTCAATTGAAAACCATTACTTACATCAAAGGAAATTTTTCTTATTCCGAACTGATTTGTATCGGTGCTCAACAGTTTTCCATTATTGTATAAAGTTGTTATTACGTTGTACAAAAATGGCGTTTCGCAACTCCATAGTTCCGGATTTTTTAAAACAACATCAGCTGAAAATGATGCTGTTTTTCCTGCAGTGATTAGCTGCTGCTGATCTGCTGCATTGACTACTACAGCACCTGCCGCATTGGTATATTTTGTATTGATCGTTATGGTTTCTGCCTTATCCGTTTCGTTAACAACAATTGTTTTACAATTGATTTTTGCTGAAGCCGCCGTTACTTCCGGAGTGCTGATAAATGTTGCATTGTTTACAATATGAACAGGTTGCAATGTTTGCAGCCACACATGGCGATAGATGCCAGAACCTGCATACCAACGGCTGTTTTGGCCCTCATTTTTTACCTCAACGGCAATAATGTTTTCCCCGTCGAATTGTATATACTTTGTAACATCAAAAACAAAACTTGTGTAGCCGTAAGGATGATTGTCCAGGTGCTGCCCATTGATCCATACATCCGAATTCATGTAAACACCCTCAAACCATATCTGTACTTTTTTCCCTTTTTGAGCCGGAGCTAATTTGAATTTTTTCCGGTACCAGCCTGTACCTCCGGTGGTAAAACCACCGCTTACCTGTGTAATGGCATCCGGGTTAAAGGGAGATTGCGTTCCTTTCAAATCTTCAATACTCCAATCATGAGGCAGATCAATTTTTCTCCATTTGCTGTCATCAAAATTATTTTGTTCAGCACCCTGTGCCCCACCTAAATGAAAGGTCCAGTCATCATCAAAATTAATCCTGTTATTTTTTTGTGCGGATAGCCCAAAATAAAATGTCACTAAAAGGCAGGTAAAAATTATTTGTTTGTTGATCATTTTTTTAAATTTAGAAAGCGTTTGAATATTTTCAATTTTTTTATTTTTTTAATTGCCAGGTTTGCACTGATTGATCGTTGATACCAATCAGCAGCATATTATTAATAAATTGCACACTTCTTACATCACCTTTAATACTAAGCCCGGCTTTATTTTGCGGCAGGTAAGTAAAGTTCCCCTTTCCATTACCCAGGTATACCTGGCCAAAGTTGGCATCGAATGTTGAAAGCCGCATGCGATTGAATTGATTATTACCCAGTAACAATAAATCACTATTGCCATCACCGTTTATATCGGCACTACACATGGCATAAACGGGTGCATATTGAGCCTGAACAGGTAATTCTTTTTTCGCTAATCCGTTACCAGTATTTTCAAGATAAACACTTTTAAAAGTAGTTGCCTGTAAAGGTTTTATTGTCCCTAATTGATCAGCAGAAATAATATCAGTAATGCTGGCATCCGCATAACTGTTGTAACTAAAAAACTTCTTTCGTAAAAAAGGTACCTGAAAAAGTATATCGTCCATTGTTACAAAAGGATAACTTTTTCCCTGTACAAAACTGGTAAGCACAGGATCTTTTGTTCCATCTCCATCAAGATCGGTATTGTACAATTGCACGGGTTCTTTTTCTGAAGCTGATAGCTGGCCATTGGTTCCATAATTGGCCAATACAATATCTTCATCCCCATCTTTATCAAAATCGTTTAAAAGAATTTTATTCCACCAACCTGAACTGGGAAATGAAATATATTTTTTGGAAGCATCTTCTAAACCATTTTTTTTATTGATGAACAGCTTAACCGGCATCCATTCCCCAACTATTATTAAATCTTTTAGCTTATCATTATTTACATCAACCCAGGCTGCATCTTTAACCATTCCTGCAGAAGCTAAGGTTTTGCAAAATTGCGGCGTGCCATCCGTGAAATTTCCTTTGCCATCGTTGAGTAACAAACGGCTACCAGCATATTCCGGCCACTTTCCTGGTGTAGCTGAGCCACCAATAAATAAATCCAAATCACCGTCCCCATCTATATCGCAGGGCCTTACACAACTTTTATTAGCCATAAAACCGGGCAATGCATTTTCCTTTTTTGTAAAATGGCCTTTGCCATCATTGAGGTACAAGCGGTCATTTAATTCGGGTGAGTTAAAGTAAAATTCATAGCCTCCGCTTACTACATACAGATCCAGATCGCCATCGTTGTCTGCATCAAAAAATATTGCATCCACATCTTCACATACCGAATCCATTGCAACAGATGCATTGGCCAACGGAACAAATAAATGTTTACCCGTTTGCAAAAAAATGCTCCCTGCCTGCCCTTTGGCCCCTCCAATAAAAATATCTTCTAACCCATCTCCATTAACATCTCCCTTTGCCATACAGGGACCCTGCCTTGAATAATATTGTGGCAATAATGACTGAACCGTAAAATCATTAAAATCATTTTCTTTGTGTGTATACTTTATTGCCGTGGTATCCTTTTGAAACAACCCTTTTATAAACGGAAGAATGGGATAGACAAACAATTGTTTGGCATCTTTTTTATTTACTACCAGGGTTTGATTCACTTTTACATTTTTCAATTGCTGCACTTTATCATCGGGCCAAATAATTACAATAGAATCAATAATCGTTTTATTATTTAAACCAAAATGTAAAGACGGGTCTACACTTGATTGGAAGCCTCTTGCAGGTAACTGTTCCTGGTAAAAATTTTGGTCTCCTGCATATACTATTACTTTAGTTCCGATACCTGTATTATTTTTAGCATCGCCCTGTAACTGAACCCGTAAATAATTATTTTTAAGTAATTGTTCACTGTTATTTTTATATACACTGGCAGCGCCTTCCGTATTATTAATTACTAAATCCAAATCCCCGTCATTGTCTAAATCTGCGTACACAGTTCCCTGCGAAACTGTGGGTTCATCCAATCCCCAATCTTTCATCTTCTGTTCAAAATGATCGTTTCCCTGGTTTTGAAAAATATAATTAGGTAGTTTAATAGCAGGCATGTGTGAAATATAATCTGCTATATTTTCTTTTTCCACTCCCTGTTGATATTTTAACACCTGGGCCGCAGAATATTTTAAAAACTCCATATCGGTATTGTTCCGTTTATAGCCGTTCGAAATAAAAAGATCTTTGAAACCATCATTATCAAAATCTGCAAATAAAGGGGCCCAGCTCCAATCGGTATTGGCCACGCCAGCCAGTTGCCCTATTTCACTAAAGGTTCCATCAGCATTATTTTTTTGCAAAACATTTTTCATGTACTGGCGTGGCATACCTTTTTTAAAAAGAAAATTATACTCGTCAAAATTATCAGCACCGAGGTGCATTTTTAAAGCGTGATTATCTTCAGGTAACATATCCAGTTCAGCAATATCAGGCAACAAGTCATTGTTGTAATCATTAATATCAATACCCATGGAGAATAAAGAAGTGTGGTTTATCTGCTCATCAAGGCTACCAGTAAAAGTGCCATCTTTATTATTGATGTATAAATAATCCGGCTCTTTAAAATCGTTGCCCACATAAATATCCGGCCAGCCATCCTGGTTAATATCAGCAGTACTTAGTCCTAAACTAAACGTGAGTTTATTGGAACCAATACCTGCCAATGTATTTACATTTACAAAATGACCATTATCGTTTCTGTATAATTTATTCTCTAAAGTTGAATCGCCTCTTTGAAACCTTAACTGCATGTTTTGCACTTTGCCCTTTGAATATTCCGGTGAAGACTGGTTGATAAGAAACATATCCAAATCGCCATCTTTATCGTAATCAAAAAAAGAGGCTTGTGTTGAATAGCCAGGGTCATCCAAACCATATTCAGCAGCCTTTTCAGTAAAACTAAGGTCATGATTATTGATGTACAATAAGTTTCTCCGTTCATTTACATTAGCCGACCCTGACAGGCAAATATAAATATCCTGCCAGCCATCATTATTAATATCAACCATGGCAACACCGGTACACCAACCTTGTTTTTCTGCAATGCCGGATTTTTCGGTAACGTCTTCAAACTTCAAGTTGCCTTTATTGATGTACAAACGGTTCTTTACCATATTGCCTGTAAAACACAAATCAGGTAAACCATCGTTATTAATATCACCTACAGCAATACCGGCACCGTTGTAGAAATAAGGATAGGTAAGGATATTAAAATCGGGATTGCCTTCTTTTAATTTATTTTCAAAATCAATACCCGTTTTACTTTCAGACAATTTTGTAAAGAGTTTTAAACTATCTTTTTTGCAAGAAAATACAATAAAAGAAACTGCTGTAAAAAGAAAGCTTTTATAAAGAGTTATATTTCTCATCTCTATATTTATTTAAGCAAAGGGAACTTCATTATAGACAAAAATATAAACTAAAAAATCTTTAAGCTAACGTACAAATCGTTTCATTATTCCTACCTCTCTTTCGCATTCCCAGCACCCATTTTTACAAAAAAAGTTGCCTCAAAAACGAGACAACTTTTTTTTCATTCATAAGTTTATTTATACAATAGCTGTTGTTTACTAATACAACGGGTTTTGAATTAATTTAGGATTTCTACCCATTTCATCTGTTGACAATGGAAACAGATAAAACCTTTGATTCCATGCCCTGTCCTGTACGCTGTAAACAGTATATTGTGGGGGTGCGTAAGTAATATGGTCAGGATTCAATTTGTGAAGGATTGCAACACCCTTCGCATTAGTGTAAGATTTATCTGCAATTAACCAGCGGCGAATGTCATAAAATCGCTGTCCTTCATATGCCAGTTCAATAAGGCGTTCATTCCTATACCGATCAACTAAAGCTGTTCCTGATTCAGTAATATCAGGCATAAAAGCTCGTTTTCTTATCATGTTTAAGTATTTTTTCGCTTCTGTTTCGTCGCCCAAACCAAGGCATGCTTCTACATAATTCAATACGATCTCAGTGAATCGGATATAACGCCATGGTTGAATTTGCTTATTAAACTGAGCATCAACTGTAGGATCAATAAACTTACGCAAAAAGTAACCCGTATAGGTACCATTCCAGTCTTCAAAGGGACTTTTTCTGGTATCGAGTCCCGGAATGACAACAATAGCTGATCCATTCCATTTTTCTCTGTTGGATGTATTAATGACTCCAATTGGGTCCAGTGCTATAGCATCCGCTGGTCGTGTACGCCATTTAGCGCCATCGTAATTTACTGTAGAATAAAAACGTGGGTCACGGTTGCTGTAAGGTGCTGATGCCTGTGCTGCTGTACTCCAGCTAAATTTAGTACCATCCTTCATTTCGTAAGCATCTACAAACTGTTGAAGTGGCGTATTGCTACCCCAGCCATGATACCCATTCGGATTATTATATAAACCGGGATTATAGCCATCCCATCCCTGATCTACTTTCGTAGTAAAATATTTGAAGAAGATATCTTCTGAAGTTTGCTGCTTTAAGAAAATGTCACTGTAATTATGGGTAGCTTCATCTGCACTTGCAGGACTTGGAGCGTACAAACTATAAATACCCAAATCCATAACCCCTTTGGCAGCAGCTTTTGCAGCCTGCCAACGGGCTGCTCTATCGCCTCCTACATTACCAACCAATTGCTTATTTACACCACCGGCCCAAGAACCATTGCTGTTAGCAAAGTCACCTGCAGCAGTTAAAAGAACTCTTGA
>JAYTTM010000332.1:0-1946 GCA_043745055.1 Chitinophagaceae bacterium
ATTGGGCATTACTACCAGCAAAGAATATGCAGAACTGGAGTGGCCAATAGATATTGCCATCACAATTATCTGGGTGGTATTTGGCTGGAACATGATTGGCACCATTATTAAAAGGCGGGAAAAACATTTATATGTTGCTATCTGGTTTTACATAGCCACGTTGGTTACAGTGGCCGTTTTACATATTGTAAACTCGTTTGAATTACCCATTTCGCTATTTAAAAGTTATAGCTGGTATGCCGGCGTGCAGGATGCGTTGGTACAATGGTGGTACGGCCACAATGCCGTGGCATTCTTTTTAACCACACCCTATTTGGGGTTGATGTATTACTTTTTGCCAAAGGCTGCTAACAGGCCGATATATTCTTACAGGCTTTCGATTATTCATTTTTGGTCGCTGATATTTTTATACATCTGGGCTGGTCCGCATCACCTGCTGTACACCGCATTGCCCAACTGGGCACAATCGCTGGGGGTGGTATTTTCCCTGATGCTCATTTTCCCAAGCTGGGGTGGAATGATTAATGGTTTACTTACCCTGCGTGGCGCCTGGGATAAAGTAAGGGATGATGTTATTTTAAAATTTATGGTGGTAGCCGTTACTGCTTATGGTATGGCAACTTTTGAAGGCCCCATGTTATCTTTAAAAAGTATAAGTGCAGTTAGTCATTATACCGATTGGATAGTAGCGCATGTACATGTAGGCGCTTTAGGCTGGAATGGTATGCTTACGTTTGGAATACTTTATTGGCTGATACCAAGAATATTTTCTACCAGTTTATATTCAAAAAAACTGGCCAATTCGCATTTTTGGTTAGGTACGTTAGGCATTGTATTTTATGCTGTACCCCTTTACTGGGCAGGCTTTACACAAAGTAGTATGTGGAAACAATTTACCGAAGCTGGTCAGTTGAAATATACTTTTTTAGAAACTGTAACCTACATGAAACCATTTTACGCCATGCGTTCACTGGGGGGCACTTTGTATCTGCTGGGTACTTGTTTGATGGTTTATAATATTTATAAAACAGTTAAATCCGGTAGCCTGGTAGCTAATGAAGCGGCAGAAGCAGCACCATTGGTAAAAGATGAAGAAACGCATGCAGGTGAACATTGGCACAGATGGATTGAAAGAAAACCGGTGCAAATGATGGTTATTAGTTTAATCGTAATTCTGATAGGTGGCGCAGCAGAAATGATACCTACCTTTTTAATTAAATCAAATGTACCTACCATCAGCAGTGTTAAACCATACACACCGCTTGAGTTGCAGGGAAGAGATATTTATGTAAGAGAGGGTTGTTATGTATGCCATTCTCAAATGATACGCCCTTTCCGTAGCGAAACAGAACGGTATGGAGAATATTCCAAAGCGGGTGAATTTGTGTACGACCATCCGTTTCAGTGGGGCAGTAAAAGAACCGGGCCAGATTTAGCAAGGGAGGGCGCTGGTAATTTAAAGAAAACAGATGGCTGGCATTTCCGCCATTTCAGAGAACCATCCTCTATGAGCGAAGGTTCTATTATGCCGGCTTATCCTTTTTTGCTGGAACAGGATTTAGACATATCTACTACCGAAGCAAAAATAAGAGCAATGCAAACGTTGGGCGTTCCGTACGAAAAAGGTTATGATAAATTGGCTGTAGCAGATTTGGTTGCACAATCACAAACAATTGCAGACAATTTAAAAAATGACAGTATCAGGATATCTCCTAAAAAAGAAATCATTGCATTAATTGCCTACATGCAACGGATGGGTACCGATATCGCCAAACCATTAACTTCTCAAAATAAATAACCATGTATAAATTTATAAAAACATACGCTGAACAAATGCATGCGGCTGCTATTTATCCCATGTTTTCGCTGCTGGTATTTTTTATCTTTTTTATTGTGTTATTATACTTTGTAAAAAAGATGGATAAAGCTACCATTAACGAAATATC
>JAYTTM010000333.1:0-1944 GCA_043745055.1 Chitinophagaceae bacterium
GTTCTATCTAATGCTGTATCCCATGAAACCCTTTGCCTTGGCTGATTTTTTCCATACCGCATTTCAGGATATAATAAACGGTCACTGGTATCAGCTACCGTATAATGCAGGTTAATACCTTTGCTGCAAAGCATACCCTTGTTAACAGGGTGGCTTTTATCGCCCTCTACAGTTATCTTTCCCAACGCATTTTTATTTACAACAATACCACAACCTACACCGCAATAGCAGCAAGTACTTGCAAGCCCGGATGGTTGCTTGCCTGTATGATGACCGTTTAGCTTTACTTGCTTATCCAATGAGTTAATTTTAATTTATGCAACTGGTAAATGATTAAAGTTTATTGCGCTTTTATTGATATAGGAACCATCAATAATTCATTTATATCGGCTCCCTTTTTTGCAGTAACAGTTCTAAGTATAAATACGGCTATACCTATGCATAAAATAATATAACCTAACAAAGTAAATGCAGCAGTATAATCTATCAGATCTTTAGTTTTTACTACTCCGTTTTCTATCACCTCTTTGGTAGCATGTATTGCCTTAGCTTTAAACATAAATGCAATGAGCATGGCACCAATATTACCACCTGCCCCTACAATACCGGCAACACTGCCTACAGCAATGGGACTGATAAATGGCACAAGACTGTAAGTAGCACCATTGGCCATTTTTAAACTTAACCCAAAGAAAAACATCATAAAAATTGCCATGCTTAAATTACCGGATTTTGCAAACCAAATGATGCCGATACCTTCAAGCAATAGCAGTACAGACAATAACATTGTTTTGCCATCAAAGCCCCACACTTTTCCAATTTTATCTGCTACAATACCTCCCATTGGCCTGGCAAATAAATTGATCCAACCAAATATGCCAGCCGCCATTCCTGCAACGGCTAATGTGGCTCCAAATGAATCCATAAAAAATAGTGGCGCAAAATTATCTACTGTAATCTCTACACCAAAGCAAGCTGCGTAAGCAATGGTTAAAATCCAGGTGCGATAATCTTTTGCTGCAACTAAAAAAGTATTTTTCTTTGAATCTACTGTGTAGCCAATTTCTTTAAAATCTCCAGCCGGCGTATCTTTTGTGAAACGATAATATAAATAAGCACATACCAGCAACAATACCCCAGGTACTATCATTGCATATCTCCAACTATCTTCTTTGGTACAAAAACCAAGACCAACAAAACCTGCTGCAATCATTGGCATAAAGAAATTAGCAGCACCACCGCCTGCATTACCAAAGCCACCTGCTGTTGCATTTGCTGTACCCTTTACATTTGGTGCAAACATAATGGATGTATGAAACTGAGTAATTACAAATGAAGCACCAATTACACCAATTGCTAAGCGAAATAATAAGAAGGAGGTATAGGTATTACTGGTGCCAATCAATAACACAGGAATAGCACAAATTACCAGCAACCAGCAATACACTAAACGTGGGCCATATTTATCTACCAGCCTGCCAATTAATAAACGAGCCACAATGGTAGCAGAAACGGAAGCTATCTGTATATTACCAATCTGGTCTTTGGTTAAATGCAGTTGTTCTTTGGCAATTTTCATTAAAGGTGCCATGCCAAACCAGGCAAAAAAGCAACAAAAGAATGTGAACCAGGTTATATGAAAGGTCTTCATTTGAATACCTTTCATTGATAATACATTTAGTTTGTTTAGCGGAAGTGTTGGAATGTATATTGCCATATTGATAGATTTTTTAGTGTGATCGATTTATAATTAGTTTAAAACTGCATTGGATCAGTTTTATTAAAAGTTATGATTGTCGGAATTTATTTATTTGCTACTGGTTTAGTATAAAAAAAATCAGGTGTAAATTTTATCATGAGATAAAACCAGCTTCCTGTTTTATTATAGGTATCAGCTACAGCATCAGTAGTGGCTTGCCCTTTTGCAAAAGTCATACTGTTGGT
>JAYTTM010000334.1:0-1942 GCA_043745055.1 Chitinophagaceae bacterium
CAATACTTTTATAGGGTTAGATAAATCGGTTGTTTGTAGTAATGCCTGTTCAAGAAACATACTGCTGGCTTCCTGCACATAATAAGCACCTGCATGAAAAAGTGGATCGAGTGTAAAAGAAGGCCTTTCAGCTAAGTAAAAACCATTTTTGCACCAAGGGATTTTTTCATTGGTTATTGCTGATTTTTCGTTGGGAGTCTTTAAAGGGTTTATCCGGATGGAAGTTATTTGTTCATCACTTTGATGTACTATTTCAAAAGCTTTTTGGCTAAAGCCCCGGGTATTTTTTATCGAATCAATAAAGGTGGGGGGTAACTGCAAGAGATAATTATTTTTTGAAAAAATTCTATAATAAAAAATAAAAATACAGACAATTGAACACTTTAGTTAATTGATTGTTTTTTTTTAATTTTACTGCATTGTGAAATTGCATTGTTGTCCATGCATTACTTCCACTTATCCTCTACTATAAAGAATAATTGTTTTGGATGTATGGCGGTGGTAGGTTGGTAATATTATTTTTCAATTAATGACAGCTTGTATATTTTACCCAGTTTAAAAAACTTAATCATGAAAAAATTATTACTCGCTTTGTTCCAACTGGTTGTTGCCAGTGCTTCGGCACAATACTTACAGGCTGGCTTTGATAAAGCAGAGTATGAAGAACTGATGAAAGTATCTGCCCGAAGTACGGCCGATGCGGCCTATTATGATAGTATACCAGCACCGGAGCATTTTAAAATGTTGTATCAATCGCCTGTGATGGGCATGGACAATTTGTGGGACTTATGGAAAGATGAGCACAATGTTGCTGCCATCAGCATCCGTGGCACTACAGTAAATGCAGTGAGCTGGCTGGGTAATTTTTATTGTGCCATGGTGCCTGCCAAAGGCGAAATGCAGGTAACTAAAGATTATCTTTTTAAATATCAGCTGGCCACCAATCCTAAAGCTGCGGTGCATGTAGGCTGGCTGTTGAGCCTTGCTTATTTAAGTAAAGACATGCTGCCAAAAATTGATTCACTTTATAATTCAGGTGTAAAAGATATTGTTATTATGGGCCATAGCCAAGGCGGTGCCATTGCATTTTTGCTAACTTCCTATTTACACTATTTACAGGAGCAACGGTTGTTACCAACTGATATCCGTTTTAAAACATATTGCAGTGCCGGCCCCAAACCAGGCAACTTATATTTTGCTTACGACTACCAGGCTATCACACAAAATGGCTGGGCTTACAACGTTGTAAACAGTGCCGACTGGGTGCCACAAACACCTTTTTCCATACAAACGATGAATGATTTTAATGCTACCAATCCATTCATAAATGCAAAAGAAATGATGAAGAAACAAGGCTTTGTAAAAGGGCTTGCACTAAGATATGTGTACAACCAAATGGATGGCATTACCAAAAAAGCAGTGAACCGCTACATCAAAAATCTTGGTGACATGGTGGGAGGGATGTTAAAGAAAACTATGCCGGGCTACAAAGCACCCAGGTATTATGAAAGCATGAACTATGCTACAGCAGGCAACCAGATTGTGCTGCAGGCAGATGAGGCCTACTATAAATTATTTCCGGATAATGACAAAACAATTTTTGTACATCATCTTCATAAGCCTTATTTGTATTTACTGAAAAAGATGAAATGAGGTTAGATGGCACACTTAAAATAAACAGGATATTTCTGTCACTTTTTTAGATCGATTTTCCCAATAGACATAACCTATTAAACAAGTAAGTAACCAATCAAGTAGTATCAGCTTGTACTAATTAGTACAGACTTCAGTTGTACTTTAAGTGAAAGTTTTTTCTTCCATAACTTGTTAGAAAAATAATTATTTATCCATCCTGAATAATCAATTATTGCCGGCTTAACCAGCCATTTAAAAGGAGCCAGTTTTTACACCTGTCCATCCATAGCTCTTTGCTGTTTTTCAT
>JAYTTM010000335.1:0-1942 GCA_043745055.1 Chitinophagaceae bacterium
TAAACCTTACAAAAAAATTATTCATCAATGCATTGTAAAAGGAGATGGCAAATATGCTTCGATAGCTGCTGCCAGTATTTTGGCCAAAACCTACCGGGACGATTATATGTTACAACTGCATCAACAATTTCCTCACTACGGTTGGAACAAAAATAAAGGATATGGTACCCTTATCCATAGAAACGCCATTGAGGCAAATGGTTTATGCAACTACCATCGAAAAAGTTTTAACATCATTTCTCTATAATTTTTTAAAAAATTATTACCTCTAATTAAACTTAGTTGTAAGTACCTCGTCTGTAATACTGTAACCGGTGAAAAAACACACAATACGCAACAACAACAATTAATCAACAAAAACTAAAATCATGAAAATTAAATTTGTAGCAACAGCTGCCATTATAATGGCATTATCAATCAACAACACCTATGCACAGGAGGCGCCCAATGCAGCAACCCGGCATCACCGCATTAAACAAGGAGTAAAAAGTGGTGAGCTTACAAAAGCAGAAGCAGCCGATTTACGCCATGATCAAAAAGATCTCAGGCAAGACATAAAAGATGCAAAGAAAGATGGGAAGATAACAAGGAAAGAAAGAAAACAAATCCGCCATGACCAAAAACATTTGAATCGTGAAATTTTTCGCAAAAAACATAATAACAGGGAGCGGCACTAATACAACTGAATCGGAATAGAAATAAAAACCCAGCTAATAATTAGCTGGGTTTTTTGTTTTTTTTATTGATAGTTTTTAACCCGTTTAAAGGGGTGTTTTTAAGTTAAGCGGATGCATATTAGTTGGTTCAACAGAGATAATTCATTCCTCAATATAAACCACACGATGCTGCAATAAAAAACGATTTTAAATTTAATGTTTGTATCGTTCTTTCCACATTTCATTGAATGTTTTTTTGCTAAATTCCAAGTCACTTCTTTGTTTTGTCCATCCTTTAAATAAACCGTTAACTACTTTATTTTTCGTTGATCCATTACCCATGTTCATCATACTTCTTTTCAGGCTGGCCAGCTTCCACAGTTTCCAGGCCATTTTTTCTGCAAATGAAGGTAACTCTTGTTGTACCGATTGGTAGCGGTTTTCCAGCAGCAACTGGTGCAGGTTTATTTTTACAGCACAGGTATCTGTGCAGGCACCACATAAAGAAGAGGCATAACTTAAATGTTTGTTTTCTGCTAAACCCGAAAGGTGCGGTGTAATTACACTTCCAATGGGGCCGCTGTACGTTGCACCATACGCATGGCCACCAATATTTTTATACACCGGGCAAGCATTAAGACAGGCGCCGCAACGGATGCAATACAAACTTTCCCGCTGTATAGGATCTTTTAAAATATGGGTGCGGTTATTATCTAATAAAATTACAAACATTTCTTCAGGGCCATCGGTTTCTCCTGCTTGCCTGGGACCGGCAATGATGCTGTTATAAACAGTCATTTGCTGCCCGGTACCATAGGTAGAAAGTAATGGCCAAAAGAGTGCAAGATCTGTTAGCGAAGGAATAATTTTTTCTATTCCAACAACAACAATATGCGTTTTAGGAAAAGCACAACTCAACCTTGCATTGCCTTCGTTTTCTGTAACCGCAACAGCACCAATATCGCTGATGATAAAGTTGGCACCGGTAACACCCACCTGGGCATTTACATATTTTGATCGTAAAATATCTCTGGCTACCAGGGTAAGTTGTTGAGGAGTTAAATTGGATGCTGTACCTAATTTTTCAGCAAATAGTTTAGCCACATCTTCCTTGCTTTTGTGCATGGCCGGCGTTACAATATGATAAGGCGCTTCGCCATCTAACTGTTGAATGTATTCTCCCAAATCGGTTTCAATACTTTCAATGCCGTTTTTTTCCATGGCAGTATTCAGGTGTATTTCTTCTGTCACCATGCTTTTGCTTTTCACCAGGGTTTTGCAGTTTC
>JAYTTM010000336.1:0-7071 GCA_043745055.1 Chitinophagaceae bacterium
CGCCTGTAGAGTCTTGGTTTTCTATTATCAATAATTTGTACATTCCTGCCAATGATACTTTTTTGAAATCTTTTGATTGATTCGAACAGCTTGGCAAAAACAATATCATTACAAACAATATTGTTATAAACTTAACATTTTTAAAATCTGGTCTTGTCATAAAGAATTATGGTGTATCAAAATTATTATTAGTTACGAAATGTCGAAATAGGCTTGCAGGCAACGAAAAGGGCTTGGCGTTGTTGGGGGATTTGAAAATCGTCCGTCTGGAACTAAAGCCCAATTGAAAAACTAATGATGAAGATAACAACTAAAAGCTAAATTGAAAAACGTCAAGCTGGAACTGCAGATGCCATGTTGCTGAAGTTGATGTTTCAAGGTCCTGCCCCAATAACGCCAAACCCCATGTTGGCTGCAGATTTTAATTCCATTTAATTTGTCTACTTAAAGCTAATGCTATTATTTGTAGTCTAAATGAAGAATCACCTTCTCCACTATATAATTGTGTGAAATATTTTTGAATAATTTCTTTTTCCGAAAAGGGATTTGGAACACAAATGTACTCATCTGAATTGCCTGTTCGCTTGTAAATAATTAGATAAGCTGCTATTTCATTTTCATTTCCGTTAACTCTATTTAATATTTTTACTTTAACTGAACGTTCTTCTATGTTAATGTTATCAACATCTTTAAATGCGTATCCACTTTTCATGTCTAAACCGCTTTCAGTTTGAACCTTATAGCCTTTCGTCAAGTAGTTATATTCTTCTAATGTGGTTTGCCCAAATACTATCACCGATAAGAAAATAAATGAAAGAAAAAGTGTCACTTTTTGCATAATTATTATTTTTAGGTTTTTAAAAATCGTTATGAGTATTTTGGTATAATAAATTTGCAGCCAACGTTGAGGCTTTGCGTTTGTGGTGGAATTTTTAATTGTCAGCCCACAACAAAAGCCTAATTAATTAATCAAAAGTAAAATTAAAACAACAAAAAGTTCAATAATGTTACGTCAGCCCGAACTGAAGCACAGCAGCAATAAAACGCCCATTGTACTTCCGTCAAGCCACCATAACGCAAAACCTTTTGTTGTACGCCGTGTTATCCTCCGTTTCAGGTATGCTTGAATTGGTCAACTGGTTGCTGTGTGTTGGGGCAAGCAAGCTCTTATGCAGGTGGGCTTTGTGGCGTGGGTTTGTGCGCCTGCATAAGTGCTTGCCTTGCAGCGTGGGCTTTGTGATGCCTCGCCTTATGAGGGGTCGAGGGTGATGTCTTGCTTGTTGATTTGCCCTTTTTTAATTGTTACGTTTGGTATTGTTGTGTCTTTAAATTTTGTGGCGGATATGGTCAGGTTTGTTTTTCCTTGCATGATTGGTTTTATTTCGTATTCGCCTTTTTCGTTGGTGGTAACTTTTGCTACTGCGCCTTCTGCTTTGATTGTTGCGCCTGCGATTACAGAATTATCTGCGGCATTTTTTACTACTCCTTTTAAAGTGGTGGTGGTTTGTGATGGGTCTATTATTATTCTGTTGATTTTGTAGGTGGTTACAAAATCGGGATTGGTGGTTTTGAAGGAGGCTATTGTTTTGTCCATTTGCAGTTTTAATATTTTATCTGCTTCGGCTATTAAGTTTTTTAAATTAATTCTTACTGTTGCTTTTATTGCTGCTGCATTGCGTGGGTCGGGCACTTTGCTTTGGTAATTGTCTATAGTTGTTTGTAATGTTGTTATTGTAGTGGCTGTGGTGCCGTAGGCTGCTAATGCGGCTAAATTATTTGTTGCTGCGTCTGCTATGTTTTGACAGCGTGAGGCTAACTGGTCGTCTTTGGTTTTGAAAAGGTCGGTGTAGGTAAAGTTTACTTCCTGGGATAACTGGTTATTGTTGGTTGAGGATGCGAATGCAAAGATGGGTGCTGCAGTATCTGTTGCTAATTGGCAGAGCGTTTTTTTGGCTTCTGCTTTGTCTATTGTGACGCCTTTGGTTATTAAATCTTCTTGCTGGGCCGTGGCAATGATGGCTGCAATTTTTGTATTGAGTGATTTTAATGAAAGGTCAAATGCTGGTACTGTTGCTACAATGGCTGCGTTGTCATTGCAATGTTTTTGTGTGGCTCTTTGCATGTTGAGCTTGGCTTCTTGTTTGGCTGTCATAGCTTTTAATTTAAATGTGATTGAATGGCTGTTTATAATCGTTGCTTAAAGTTAATATCCTATTTATTTATTTGCAAGTTTTATTTATTGGTAGTTTGTTATTGTTGCTTAAAAGTTAGCGGCGATTTCTGAAAAGTTAGTGACGATTTCTTCACTGAATTCTTGATTTCTTTACTGCTATTTTTTATTTCTTAATTTACAGTTTTTATTTTTTTATATAATTAATGACTTCTTGACAGTTGGTTGCTATTTTTTAATGTAAATATTGATTTATTAATTACTATTTTTAATTTCTCTATTTTCATTTTTAATTTCTTAAAATAATTTGTCTATCTCTTATGATTATAATTTCATTTCTTAAAAACATTTGTTTGTAAATAGTTGATTTACAGGGTGTATTTGCGTTTATGACGTTTTTGCAGGGATATTTTAACTGTGCATTGAAGTTTTATAAAGATAATTTTAGCGCAGTAGTACTACATTTCCTTTTAAAGATTTTGGAGGTTTGTTTTCCATCTTATAATTACAATACCAAACAAAAGTGGCAGGGTCTTGTGTTGTTCCTTTGAATGTTCCGTTCCAACCATCAGTTATATTTTTTGAATGAAAAACTAATTGGCCTAATCTATTATAGATTGATAGTTGGTATTGCTGAAATTTGCCTTTGAAAAATGGCCTGAATATATCATTATGGGTATCATTGTTTGGTGTAAAGGCATTGGGGAAATAAATATAAACAGGGCAATTGATTACTTCTATTAGTACGGTGTCTGATAATGTACAGTTTAAAAATCTTTGACCTTTAATTGTATATAACGTAGTTGTTGATGGAAATAGTTTCAATGTATTTGAAAATACAAGTGCGTCATTGTAAGGCGTCCATGTGTAATTTATAAGCTTAGGATTGAGTGTAATAATAGCAGTGTCATAAAGGCAAATTGGACTTGAAAAATTAACAGAAAGACTATCATTTATTTGTTTCAATGTTATTGTATCATTGAAAATATTACCACAACTATCTATTGTTGTTACACTGTAAGTTGCTGGTTGTGTAGCTGTAAATATTTGGGTAGTGGTAGTTCTATCTTGCCATACATAGCTTTTGAATCCTTTGCCTGCATCTAAAATGGTTGATTTGCCGGGGCATAGCAATGTATCAGTTCCCAAATCAAGTATTTGTTTTGGAGTATTTACATCTATGTAAAACGAATCTTTTGATAGGCATTTATCAAAAGTAGCTTTGATATAGCCATGATAGGGTTTTAAAAAATTTACAATGATTACTGTATCGTTGGGTTGTGCGATAATTTTGATAGCTGTGGTATCTATCAGCCAAAGAATTTTTTGTGTGCATCGGGCATTTTTATGAATTGTAAATGTAGCGTCGGTGACTGGTAAACAATATTGGGGATTGCCGTTTATTTTTATTGTATCGCAAATACAAACTTCTTTGCATATAACTTGTTCCTGACCTGTAAAACTTGTGGTTGTTAAATTTATTGGTTGTTTTTGGGCTATGTCAGCTACAATTGAGTTCCAAGTAAAGCTGTATGGAATAAATAATAGGTTTTTCAAATTGACAAATTGAGTATCGGTACCTAAACAGCCTGATGTAATATTTTGCCAGTTGCCTTTTACTTTAAATATTTCGTATTGATTATAAGAGGGTATATCATACTGTGCAAAATTGTAAATGGTTTCTGTATTATCATAGACTAAAGATTTTGTATTTAACCCTATGGGTTTTTGTATTGGCAGGTTTATTTTTTTTTCGGCTACTATTACATTCTGGTCATTAATTAATGAATAATAATAATTATTACCGTTGTTAAATAAGATGCAGGATTTGTTATTTTTATTGACATCAATATCTAATGCTAAATTATTAAAATTAAAAGTGGTTGGTATTATTTCTAATACGTTTACAGCTTTGAAATTGGAATCAAGTTTTATTTTTACAGCTTTATTTCGATATGTATTAAGCCCAACCTGCCCACCTTCGGAGTTAATAACTGAAATAAGGTATAATCCATTATTTGTATTTGCAAGTTTGTAATTTTCATGATAATTATCAAGGTTCGCTTCATGCAAGAGGTTTATAAGTGAAGCTGAAATATTAATTAACTGCCCGTTTGTTGAATTGAGCTTCATTGTAAAAATACCTGCCAAATTATTTTGTAAAATATTTTGGATACCTCCAAATACATACAAATCATTATTGCTTTTAAAAATGTCTGTGCAATTACCTCCATCATTATTAAATCCATCTCCTGTAGCAAATACCTGGCTCCAAATTACAAAGCCGTCATTTCTTACTCTCATTATTATATTGTATGGTTGGAATGAGTTGCTTTGGGCTACTTTCGCTAATAAATAAATTTCATTGTTGCTATAATATTTTATTTTGTTAATAGTAATTGGTGCATCACCCAACACCCCCCCATAATTAATAGTATAATAAAAGCTACTAATAATATTGCCTGATGTATCTGTTTTAATTATAAGTGGATTATACGGCCCACCTGTAAAAGAACCTGCCCAATAAATTATATTGGGAGTGCTTGCAAAATCTGTAATTATATAATTGCCGAATGTGGGGCTATTGATAATTTTAGCCCAGCTAATTTTCCCTTCGTTATTCACTTTACCCAACACACCATTTGTGGGTGAAAGCGAAGTTTGATTACCATTAAATAGAAAGTTGTTTTGACTGTCGGGGGCAAACTTTGTTATAAATAAATCGTGTAAGTTGAAAGTATATTGTAAACGGAATGAAGAATCTGCACATTGATTTATATTAACTTGTGAAAACAATCCAAGTGTTAGATTGCAAAGGCATATTAAAAAGATAATTCTCAAAGTAGTAATAATTGATAGCTAAAATGTATAGAATTATAATAAAGACACCCTTGCACCATAAAAAGGCGCAAGGGTGTTTTATTGAACTATTTACAAAGGCCATTTTTCAACAATCCAAGGAGCAAATGGGGTACAAGAGTTATTATTTCTATACCTGATTAGCCATGTGCCACTACCGGAAGTTGTTCCAGTTAAATTAATTACACCTGTATAGGTGCTGAACGGCGAAGGGCTTATAATAGTTGATGTTTGAGAATCCCAAGCATCAACAGTAGTATTTCTTAGCCTAAATTGTAAGTCGTGGTTCGCAGTAACAGTATATCCAGAAGGTACAGCGCAAACAACAAATGTTCCTGCTGCTGTAGCTACACCGCCTGGACCAGTGCCTGGATTTATCCATACTTTATCTGTGCGTTTACAAGGTTGTGTATTAAGACTGCTAACACTTGTTGTTGTATGTACTGCGGATAATTGCGGAGTAAGGTTGCAATTAGTAGCTAAAGTTAAAGTGGTTTCGTATGTAACACCAGAACTGAAAATGGTTGAAGGAACATTAATAGATGCTTTAATGCCAAATAATCTTCTTGTTGGGTCAACCGTCCAATCACCTAAATCAGTGATATTGCCTGTTGGTATAAAATTATTGGTATATGTGGCTATTATTGCTCCTGCAGAATTTTTAACTTTAAGGGTAAATCGACTGCGAATGGTAGCTCCTGCTGTGCCAAAGGTATTTTGAGCTTGTATTAAATGCTGAACTGCCAAGCTCCAATCGAAAGTTACTCTATAATTTGTTGGCCCACCTGTACCACAATCAAAAATAAATCCAGTGGAATTTAAGTTGAAATTTGCAGGAAGCATACTGGGTACTGGATCTCCATTTACATCTACTTGGTAATCACAAACCGGTACATAATCTGGTGTAATTCCGTTTACATTGTGATGAATAAGACTCCTTAAATCTATACGATTATTGTTTGCATCAGAAAAATATACATCAGATGCCGGCTGGTTGATAACTATACTTGTTGATGCTTGTTTGCCACCTGATAAAATAGCATTTTTAACTCTTTGAACAGTAGCCGCATCAGCTTGTTCTGAGATCAAGTTATTTGTACTATCATTGCCTATTTTTTTACAAGAATGGAATATTCCTGCGATGGTTACTATTAACATCAGTGTAATGCTAATTTTTGCAATAATTCTTTTCATTTTGCGTAAATTTACTATTAAGTAAAAATGGAATCGTAAGAATGCTTGTTGCTTAACGTAGATGTACTATTTGACGATAGTACAGTTAAGCTGCTCAGGCTTTTTTAAGGCACCGAGGGGGAGGTTCAGCAATGGCCTCCCCTTTTTTCGTTTTGTGAAAATGGAAAATGAAACAAATTAGGGCTTTTGTGATTTTCATTTGTCGAATATTATAAGTGTTTTGTTTAAGTGTTTAGCCTATAACAAAACAGAGTGTTATGAATATATATTTCAGTTTGGGTTGTTTGTTCATGGATAGTTTTGAGAGGGTTTGTTTTAAAAAAGTTTTTGATGAAAATTGTTGATAATGGATTTTTAAGCGGCGCATCAGGATTATCAACCAGCGTAGGGTTGATATTGCTTTTGTGAGAGTGTTTTGGTTGTATGCCGTTGATGTGATTAGTCATTATTTAATGTATATATAAAAGTAAATAAATTTATTAATGAACAAGGTTTTGTTTGGTTATTTATTAAATATTTTTTTGGGCATAGAATTATTACTATATACTGTGGATTTAGTTATAATTGTTGTTGGTTGAATAATTAAGGTGGTTGCCCGTGGATTGGCTTTACAGCTCTTGCCGTGGTTTGCCTTGTGTGGTGGGTTTGTGCGCCACGGCATGTGCTGCAAAGTGCGTTGGCGTGAGAGTGCTTGTGTTAAAAATCTGGTCGTATAATTAGGCTGGTTGTGGGTTTTGGAAACATGGCATACAACGGTCGGGTATTGCTGCAGGCAGGGAATTCATTGCTATGTCCGCCCCCAACCGCTGATGAATAAAGTTATAAAAGTAAAAGATAAAAAACAAAAG
>JAYTTM010000337.1:0-1938 GCA_043745055.1 Chitinophagaceae bacterium
TTAGTAACTCCATAAATCGAGTTCGTAATTAAATATCTTTTCTTTAATTCTTTCACCTTCCAGTAACTGAAATATCCCGTTTCCTTTGAGACCAGGAATCTCATCCAGGTATTTATTAAATGGATTATCGATGGTGCTTTTTATGATACGACCGCTGAACATCCGGCTTTCAAACAACTCTTCCCAACTCTGTCTTTGGCCATAATTTTTACCGTTATAAATATCATACTTCGCAAAAACAGGTCTTAAATCAGGATAATATATCCAAAATAATTCATTATCAACACCTACCAGTTGATTTGTTTGAGAGGAATAAACATTGTACAAAGGAGCAATACCCAATATTCTCCAAAACAAACGGGATGATTCTTTATCAAAAATCACCTCCTCTTTAATCCTGAATTTTGTAAAAGAATCCAAAACAATATCTCTTGTTTTGGTAACATCATGTGGAACACCAGCAGAATCAAAAACTTGAATTGTAACAGGCTCACCGGTTATTTTCTTAACTACTTCTGCTTTGGTCATTGGTGTTGTAAAACGATCATCGATTGCAGAAAATACGGTAACAGAACTATCCTGTATTGCCTGCATTAAAATGGAAATAAAACGTTGGTTCCCGTTATTTTCATCTGCAGCATAGCGGAAAGGCAAATTTATTTTTTCCCTAGTATCAATGTCACGCCAAATCTTGTGACGGTAAACTGCATCGTCAACTCTCAGGTGTTCGTAAGGCAAAGGGGTTCTGTCACGGATATCCCTTGAATCTACCGCTTCATCCGGCCGTAACGATTTTCTGATTTTTTTAATTGGTAAACTATCATTAGGTGGTTCAACTGCAGCAGTAACTGTTTGCTTTGCAGTTGCCAAAGAATCAACCACAACGGGGCTGATTTTTGCCTTGGTTTTCCCTTTGGTAGTTTTACGGGCGGTGGTATTACTACGTTTGGTAGATGACCTTGTTTTCCCTTTTTGTGCCTCGGCCAAATGACTAAATAGACATAGGAAAGGAAGCAACACCAGCATCTTTAAAATAATACTTTTCATAAGTTAACTTGTTTTATACTAGAATAATGAAAACCCCGGAGGATTTTGAATCGTCCTTGACTGGCCATCGGGGCCAACAACTTTAATATTATCAAATGTTACAGTAGCACCTGGAACCAACAGCCCCATATATGCTGCAGCTGGGGCAAGATTACCGCTGGTTAATGCAACTTGCTTAACGTTTCTGTCTCCGGGAATACTAAAATAAACAGTAGCACCGGTAACAGTAAATTTGGCTTCAAAATCAAAATTCTCTAAATCAGCTCTTACAAAACCCTGGCTCCTGAACGCAACTGCAGCCATTCTTCCTCCACCACTTGGGCCTACTTTAATTATAGGATCCGGAATTCTTTTAACCCTGAAGGGGAAGTTGCTTGTTTTACCATCGGCTGTTACAGATATATTAGCAGCACCCACAGTAGTAACTTTTACAGTTCTATTACTTGTTCCATCAGTTATCTTGCCACCTGTCATATTAACTTTAGTTTTATCCCAACCAGATCCGGAAGAAATGGTAACGGGGTTATCTACACCTATATAAAACACATTCATTTTATCTAACATTACTGCTGCGCCACCTGGTACACCTACTGTGTATTCAATATCCTTTATTAACTGATCGGGCTTACCATCTGGCCTTGTGTAGTTAATAACCACGTGTACTTTTTTAGACCCGGTTCCGGACACATTGAATTTTTTTTCTGCTACACCATTATCATTTATCGAAGTTGGAACACCATCAATGGTAATCACAGGTTTTGCTGCGGAATTAAATGCACCTACACCAGCCGTCACAACCAGCTCCTGGTTAGGCATTAGATAAGTAGAACTTGCACCAGCAATAGGTTGAAATTTATCGTACACCACTTTTACAGCTCCAATTTGATTGTG
>JAYTTM010000338.1:0-1933 GCA_043745055.1 Chitinophagaceae bacterium
AAAAGTTAGCTGAATTACCGGATGGCGCAAGGGTATTAACTTATAACTATGATACAGGTGAAAGATATCTTTCTATTGAAGGGTTATTTGCATAATGGAATATAAATAATTGATTTTTTTTGATAAAAAATTAGTCCGCATAACAGCAAGATGTAATGAGCAACAAAAGAAAACATACAGGAAAAGTAATATTGGCGGGCGCAGGTTGTGGTGATCCGGAACTGATTACATTAAAGGCAGTGCGCTACCTGCAACAAGCTGATGTGGTATTAACAGACCGGTTGGTAAGTAAGGGTATTTTACAACAGCACGTAAACAAAGCTGCAGAAATAATTTATGTTGGCAAGCAATGCCGCAGGGGATTTAGCACACCCCAAAAAAGCATCAACGAACTTATTGTACAGTATGCTTTAGAAGGTAAGCTGGTAGTGCGTTTAAAAGGTGGAGATGTTTCTTTGTTTTCTAATATTTTAGATGAATTGGAAGTTTTGGCAGCTAATAATATACCCTACGAAATTGTACCGGGTGTATCGGCAGCAATGGGTGCTGCCGCTTACTCCGGTATACCCTTAACTGCAAGAGGATACACAACTGCTGTAAGGTTACTCACCTTTTACAAATCAGATGTGGTTACGGATAAATATTGGAAAGAATTGGCGAATACAGCTGATACATTGGTCTTCTACATGTCGTCCGAAACATTGGATGGCGTGGTAGAAAATTTGTTGCAAAATGATATTGCTGATAATAAACTACTGGCAGTAATTGAGCAGGCTACAACACCGATGCAACAGGTACATATCAGCTCGTTAAAAGCATATCAGCAAAACCTGGGAGGTAAAATTTTTCCTTCCCCAACGTTGGTGATTATCGGTAAAGTAGTTGCACTGCACCAAAAATTTTCGTGGCTGCAAAACTCTACTGAAACCGGCGAATATTTTAAGCCGTTGGCAGATTTGCATTTTGAACAATTGATCAATGAAAGTGTAAATACGATTTCAAACAAATAATATAATCTAAAACTTTTCTATCTTAAAAAATATTAGATGCTGGGGGAAAACAAAATAAAAATATTACAAGATCTGGTTAACAATTCTACCAAAGATGAGTTGATTTGGATGAATGGTTATTTGAACGGGATAGTTCAGGCTAAAACTGCTCCTATAGCTGTGGTTGCAGGCAGTGCTGCAGTTAATAAAATAACCATAGTATATGGTACAGAAACGGGTAATTCAAAAAGGCTGGCTACTGAATTTGCTGCTAAGGCAAAACAAAAAAGTATTAATGCAAAAGTAATTGGGATGGATCAGTATCGCTTAGCTGATTTGGCAAAGGAAGAACATTTACTGGCTATCATCAGCACTCACGGTGAGGGTGAGCCGCCTTTGGCTGCAAAAAAGTTTTACGATCATATACATAACAATGGCTTTAAACTGGAAAAATTAAAGTATAGCGTATTGGCATTGGGAGATACATCATACCCGCTGTATTGCAAAACAGGCGAAGAGGTAGATGAGCAGTTGAATAAGCTGGGTGGCAGCCGCATAGCGCCTTTGCAAAAATGCGATGTGGATTATGAGGATGATGCCAACGGATGGATTAATGGTATATTAGATAAACTATGTGTTCCGGTTAAGGAAGTGCAACAAGTTGCAACGGCATTGGTAACAGCACCGCTTAAAAAAGTTGGCAAACAAATTTATAAAGGAACAGTACTTACTCACATTGATTTAAACGACCGGGGTTCTAACAAAGAAACTTTTCACATAGAAATTGCAGCAGAAGGCTTGGACTACCAATGTGGCGATTCACTGGGAATTGTGCCTGAAAATGATTCACAGATTGTGACAGATATTATTGCTGTAACAAAAGTTGATGGCAATAAATTGGTGGAGTTTAAAAAAGAAAAATTTACGGTGTATGAGTTGCTGAA
>JAYTTM010000339.1:0-7013 GCA_043745055.1 Chitinophagaceae bacterium
AACAGCAACTGAAAGCTAAGTAATTTTACCGGCGGAAAATTCAATAAAACTGCGGTATCATTCTGGTTAATATTAACTTTCCCTTTGCTCATGTCAACACCATATTTGGCATGATAGGGAACTGTAACCTGCAACGTATTTTCTGCCAGGTAATTTTTAAACCCTTCCCAAAAACTATTGTCATCACCGGCATTAGTAAGCTTGGCAGTTGTAATACCGCTTACGTCGAGTGCAGATAATTCAGCAATCTGTTGCACCATTAACTGGTTGTTTATAATGGTGGCTTGTATTTCGGTAGTACCGTTTTTCTTACCTAAAAAATACATGGCACCGCAAAGCAACAGAAGCATAACAATGATGATGGTGTTGGATTTCATTTAATTAATTTATAGAGACACCGTATATATTAATAAATTAGCGAAGCCTTTTTTTTACTGCATCATGGCAATAAAATCATCAAACAAATAACGGCTGTCATGTGGACCAGGTGTAGCTTCCGGATGATATTGTACAGAAAAGGCAGGTTTATTTTTGATGCGGATGCCTTCAATAGAATCATCATTCAAATTTACATGCGTTATCTCTACAGTTTCAGAAGCCCGGATGGCATCAGGACTTACTCCAAAGCCATGATTTTGTGTGGTGATTTCACTTTTGCCCGTCTGTAAATTTTTTACAGGATGATTTAACCCTCTATGGCCGTGGTGCATTTTAAAAGTGGGAATATTATTAGCCAAAGCCAGCAACTGGTGACCGAGGCAAATACCAAAGAGTGGTTTATTGGCGGCCAGTATTTGCTGAACCGTTTTTACTGCATAATCCATCGGGGCAGGATCCCCGGGGCCATTACTGATAAAATAACCCGTTGGATTAAAAGAAGCCAGTTCCTCAAAACTTGTTTTGGCATTGTGCACTTTTACATAAGCACCTCTTTCTACCAAACAGGTAAGAATATTCTTTTTAATACCAAAATCCAAAACAGCAACCCGTATGGCGCTTTCAGGATTGCCTAAAAAATAGGATGCTGTAGTAGATACTGTTGAAGCAAGCTCAAGACCATCCATTGATGGTACTGCATCCAACATATATTTTAGCTTATTGATGTCTGTCTCTTCAGATGATATAATGCAATTCATAGCACCCTGCGTACGTATGTGTGCAACCAACGCCCTTGTATCCACACCATCAATTGCAACAACCTGTTGCTCCAGAAAATAATCTTGTAAATTACCATCTGCTGTAAGCCGGGAAAATTGTTCTTCAAGATTTCTTCCAATTACGGCCTTTACTTTTACACCATCACTTTCCACATCCTTATTTTTTACGCCATAATTACCAATGTGCACATTGTTCATAATTAAAACTTGTCCATAATAACTCGGGTCTGTAAACACTTCCTGGTAGCCGGTCATACCGGTATTGAAACATATTTCTCCAGTAGCTGTTCCTATCTTGCCAAAAGATTTTCCGTATAATAATGTCCCGTCTTTTAAAAGTAATATTGCTCCTTTATTGGTATTCATTTTTGTCTAAATTGTTTTTTGTAAAAATAACCAGCTTTTAATAAATATCTGCTGAAAATAAATCTCAAAAAAAAAGCAAACCTTTTAAAGTTTGCTTTATAATAATTTAACTATTGCATATTATGCTTCTCTTCCACCTTTTAATCTATCCTGTAATTCTTTCAGCTCGGTCATTTTACCATCAGCTGCTAATTGAGCTTGTTCCGCCCAAGTAGTTGTATCTGCGGCATTAAAATTACCTTCAGAAGCATCTAAAATTTCTTTTACTTTTTCAGCTCTTGCTGCAGCCAGATCTGAAAAACTTACAATACCAGCCTGTGTAAGTACTTCAGCAATTTTCGGACCTATACCTTCAATCAATTTTAGGTCATCAGCTTTTGAAGCGTTCTTTTTGGGTTCAACTACAACTTCCGATTCAACAGCATCAGCATCATCAGCTTTTTTCTTGCCACCACTTCTCCTTGTTTTTTTGGCTGGTTCTGCTTCTGCAACTTTTGAAATTCCTTTACCGTAAATCTCGTTGAAATCTACCAATTCAATCATGGCTATTTCAGCTGCATCTCCAGTTCTTTTACCTAGTTTGATAATCCTTGTGTAACCACCCGGGCGACCCAATACTTTTGGAGCAACAACTGTAAATAATTCCTTTACAGCAGCCTTATCATTAAGATAACTAAATACAATGCGGTGATTGTGCATTATCAACTCTTTAGTTGCAGTATTCTTTGTTTTAGTAATCAATGGCTCAATATAAGTACGTAAAGCTTTTGCTTTAGCCAATGTAGTTGTGATCCTTTTATGAGTTATCAATTGACAACCAAGGTTCATAAGCAACGCTTTTCTATGAGAAGCTGTTCTGCTTAGGTTATTGTTTTTATCTCCGTGACGCATGACATTGTTGTTTTAATTTTCACCTACACCGTGTCAGGATTTGTAAGTTACTTTGTTATAAAATCTCCGGTTCTCCGCCGCGGCGGAGCGGAGGGTTATTTACTCATCATCCAATTTCAACTTGCTCAAATCCATTCCAAAACCAAGTCCTCTTTCGTTCAACACCTGCTCAATTTCACTTAAAGATTTCTGTCCAAAGTTTCTAAATTTCATCAGGTCTTCCTGCTCGTACTGAACCAGTTCGCTCAATGAATTAATCTTTGCAGCTTTTAAGCAATTGAAAGCACGTACAGAAAGATCTAAATCTTCTAATGGTGTTTTCAATACTTTACGCAGTTGCAAAGTTTGTTCATCAACCAGGTCTTCCTTCTTATCTTCTTTTGTATCAAAAGTGATGTTTTCATCAGTAATAATCATCAGATGCTGTATAAGTATGCGACTTGCCTGCTTTACTGCTTCTTCAGGATGAATGGTACCATCGGTATCCACTTCCATAATTAATTTTTCAAAGTCAGTACGTTGCTCTACACGGGTATTTTCAATCGTGTATTTTACATTCTTAATCGGAGTGTAAATAGCATCGATGGCAATGTATCCAAAGTGAGAATTCTTTTCTTTGTTTTCTTCTGCAGGAACATAACCTCTTCCTTTACCGATGGTAATTTCGATATCCAGTTTTGCACTGGTATCCATTACACAAATCAGCAACTCAGGGTTCATTATTTCAAATACGGGTGAGGCTTCACCAATCATACCTGCAGTAAACTCAGTTTTGTTTTTAAGAGAAAGGGTAATTTTTTCAGTGCCGATTTCATGCTCAACTTTCTTCTTAATACGAACCTGCTTTAAATTGAGAATTATTTCAGTTACATCTTCTGTAATCCCTTTGATAGTTGCAAACTCATGATCGGCACCTACTATATTGATACCAATAATAGCATAACCTTCCAGAGAGTTAAGCAATACCCGGCGCAAAGCGTTACCGATGGTAACACCGTAACCTGGCTCAAGTGGACGAAATTCAAACTGAGCTTCAAAATCAGTTGCTTTTTGAAGAACGATTTTATCTGGTTTAACAAAATTTAAAATGCCCATATTAAACGTTTGTATTTTTGATGTAACCCGTTACTGCCGAAGCAGGAAAAGGAATTATTGTGAATTATTTTTATAACCGGCTTTTAAACAGCCTGCATCTTTTAAAATGCTCTACTTTAAGTCCTCCCTTTGGGGGAGGATTCAGGAGGGCTTTACTTAGAGTACAATTCCACTATCAACTGCTCCTTAATATTTTCAGGAACACTTTCCCTTTCAGGATAAGCGATGAATGTACCTTTTAGTTCAGTTTCGTTAAAATCAACCCAGTTGAATTTTGTATTTTTTCCTCTTACTGCGCCAGTAATAGAAGTATTAACTGCACTCTTATTTTTCAACCCTACAATATCACCCGGCTTCATTGAATAAGAAGGAACGTTGACAACTTCACCATTTACAGTGATGTGTTTGTGACTCACCAACTGGCGGGCACCCTGACGACTTGGAGCAATTCCCATACGGAAAACTGTGTTATCTAACCTTGCTTCCAAAAGCTTAATCAGGTTTTCACCTGTTACACCTTTGCGCCTGCTGGCTTCTTCAAAAGTTTTGCGGAATTGTTTTTCCAAAAGGCCGTAAGTGTATTTTGCCTTTTGCTTTTCTCTTAACTGAAGTGCGTATTCACCTAAAGTTTTACGCTTACGGTTAGCACCATGCATCCCAGGAGGGTTGCTGTTTTTTGTTAACCATTTTCCGTTTCCTGTAATGGGCTCTCCAAAAATCCTGCAGATTTTTGTTTTGGGGCCTGTGTACCTTGCCATAGTTTTATTTTATTTCGATCTTTTTATTAACGGTGAACCAATCGGTAAAAAATCGTAAAAATTAATTAGCCACCTTTTTATCTAAGTACTTAGTACTAAGTACTCAGTACTTAGACTATACCTATAATTTACACTCTTCTCTTCTTCGGAGGACGACAACCATTGTGTGGTAAAGGCGTAATATCTTTAATCATATTAACCTCAATACCTGATTGTGATAAAGCCCTGATAGCCCCTTCACGGCCAGATCCAGGACCTTTTACAAATACATCTACTCTTTTTAAACCTGCATCCAAAGCAACCTTAGCTGCATCTGAAGCTGCCATTTGAGCTGCATAAGGAGTATTTTTCTTACTACCTTTAAAACCCATTTTACCAGCACTTGACCAGGAAATAACCTGACCTTGTTTGTTGGTTAAACTGATGATGATATTGTTGAAACTAGCTACGATGTGTGCATCGCCTGAGCTTTCAACTTTTACAATTCTTTTTTTAGCGGCTGCTTTACCTGTTGCCTGCTTACCGCCTTGTGCTTTTGCCATAATAATAAATGAGGTGATCGTTGAAAAATATCTCGTTTTACCGGAGCTGAAACAACCCTCCTGCTGACTTACCGGCTATCCGGCGTTGTTTCATAAAATATAAGCCATATAAAAAATTTGCAAATTTGCAGCTATGCAAATTTGCAAATTCAGTTATTATTTTTTAGCTACTTTCTTTTTACCGGCAACTGTTTTACGCTTACCCTTACGAGTGCGGCTATTGGTACGGGTACGCTGACCACGTAAAGGCAACCCTTTACGATGACGAAGACCACGGTAGCAGGCGATATCAAGCAAACGCTTAATGTTCATCTGTACTTCACTACGTAAAGCACCTTCAGTTTTAAACTCGTTGTTGATGATATTACGAATAGCGGTTTGCTCTTCATCATTCCACTCATTTACTTTTTTATCAAGACTGATACCTGCCTTAGTTAAAATGTATTTGGCGGTAGAACAGCCTATTCCGAAAATGTACGTTAGTCCAATCTCCCCTCTTTTTTGTTTTGGTAAATCAATACCGGCAATACGAGCCATAATTTTTATTTAAGATTTTTGATTTCTGATTTCTGATCTGGAAGATAGGTTTCGAATTAAATCATAAATCGAAAGTCATACATCCTTCTTACTTTATTATCCCTGACGTTGTTTAAAACGTGGATTTTTCTTGTTGATAACAAACAAAACGCCTTTTCTTCTAACGATTTTGCAATCAACACTTCTCTTTTTGATGGAAGCTTTAACCTTCATTTTAGTAAATATTTATTTGTTATAGTCTAATTAATTCGTATTGTCAGGTGCTTATTTGTACCTAAAGATTATTCTTCCCCTAGTTAAATCATACGGACTCATTTCCACGCCCACCTTGTCTCCTGGCAGAATTCTAATGTAGTGCATCCGCATTTTTCCTGAAATGGTGGCAAGTATTTCATGCCCATTTTCAAGCTTAACTTTAAACATAGCATTACTTAGCGCTTCCAGAATTGTACCGTCTTGTTTGATGAGTGCTTGCTTAGCCATATTTTTGGGTCGCAAAGATAGGAGGATTAATTTAATTATTTTTGAAAAAAAATGATTTTTGCCAATTAAAATTGATTTTTTTATAAATATGCCCTATTAGTATCTTCATTTTTCGACTAAGCTATAAATTATCATGCAGATATTATAGTTGTCTGGGTATTAAATACTTTGCTTTTTTATTTATTATCTTATCTCTTACAACACTTCAACACAATTCTTTTTCGTAAAATTCTATGCCTGACTGGTAACAAGACATGTGTTTAACAAATAAAAACCCGGCAAATTATACCGGGTTTTTATTTGGAGTGTATTAAAAAATTAACTAAATACTTTATCGTTTAAATGAACTTTCGTCATTTCATGATAATGATTTTGTAATTCATGTAAAAAAATCGGATGGGTAATATGCCTTCTTTCGTCACGGTACCATACTTCCATTTTTGAAAAATCATTTTCGGCGGCCAGCATTATTCTGAATGCACCTTTAGAATACTTTACAGTACCATCGTCATTTGCCTGTTTGCTGAATTTTAAGGACATTAATTCTGCATCATTTAAAGTAATTGGACTAAGTTGGTTCATCTCATACCAAAACTCCTGTACACCAATATCCAGGCAAACCTGGTTTTCACCATGTTTCAAATTAGTTACTTCGCCTTTTAGCACATCGCCATCATTATCGGCCATCAAATAATCTCCTACTTTAATGTTTTGAAATTTAAGCATATCGTAATTGTTTTTATACGTACAAAGTACGTGTTTCTTTTCAAAAAAATCAGCCCCCCTCTAATAAACACCTACTACCTGATACAAATAAAGTTGCTATTCGGCCCAACTCATAACATAGCCCTCGTTCTCTATGGCCAATGCATCAACCGTTAATTTCAGCGGATGAAAAGTGTCCACCATTACTGCCAGTTCTTTTGTTTCCCTGGCACCAATACTTTTTTGAACGGCACCCGGATGAGGCCCATGCGGAATACCAGCCGGATGTAGGTTTATCATTCCTCTTGTAACATGCTTGCGGCTCATAAATTCGCCGGCTACATAATATAGAACTTCATCGCTGTCAATATTACTATGATTGTACGGTGCTGGGATTGCATCTGGATGGTAATCAAATAATCGGGGTACAAATGAACACACCACAAAATTATTAGCATCAAATGTTTGGTGCACAGGCG
>JAYTTM010000340.1:0-1925 GCA_043745055.1 Chitinophagaceae bacterium
GTAACCGCTAATTTATTCGGCGATATTTTAACGGATGAAGCATCACAGATTGCAGGCTCCATGGGCATGCTGGCATCTGCGTCTATCGGTGATGGTACAGGAGTGTATGAACCCATCCACGGTTCAGCACATGATATTACGGGAAAGGGAATTGCCAATCCGTTGGCTTCAATTCTTTCCGCTGCATTATTACTGGAAATTTCATTTGGCCTAAAGGCAGAAGCAGAAGCTGTAGTAAATGCGGTTGATGCAGTATTAAAAGCTGGCTTTAGAACAAGGGATATTGCAGATGCAACTACTGACCCCGAAAAAATATTAGGTACCCATGCCATGGGAGAAGAAGTGCTGAATCGCTTATAAAAAATTAAAAATTTTTATATAAAAAAGTCACTCATTAGGGTGACTTTTTTTATTTCTGTTGGCTTTTATTTTTAATGATTTTTTATACAATTAGTTGAGCATATAAAATGGTTGGATTGTGGTAATGAAGGGTTGGTTACAAAATTGTACAACAGGTTGGCTAAAATTTTCAAACGGTTCCTACAATAGCAATTGAAATCCTCTTGTAATAAACTTCTTAATTTGAATATTTTACTATTTAAACCGAAATATCCATTTTTTTTTGTAAGTTGAAGCCCGGATAACAGCTACTACGCTTGTTCTATTAAATCACAAAGAAAAGTTTTTTATGGCCAGATCTTTATTGGTAATCTTATCATTTATTCTTTCTATTACTGTCCCGGCTCAAAATACAGCGGGAAGTACAGTTACGCAATCATCAACTTTAAAACGCCCAAAATTAGTGGTGGGCATTGTGGTAGATCAAATGCGATGGGATTATCTATATCGGTACACAAATCGGTACGCAGAAAATGGCGGTTTCAAGCGCTTGCTCAACCATGGCTTCTCTTGCGAAAATACAATGATACCATACACGCCAACCGTTACTGCTTGTGGCCATGCCAGTATTTATACTGGCTCTGTTCCTGCAATTAACGGAATTTCGGGCAACGACTGGTGGGATTACAATCAGAACAAATTTGTTTATTGCACTGAAGATTCAAATGCACAAACAGTAGGAAGTGAGTCTGCATTAGGACAAATGAGTCCCAAAAATTTGTTGTCAACCACAATTGGCGATGAGCTGAAGCTTGCAACCAACTTTCACAGCAAAGTGATTGGCATTGCCATAAAAGACAGGGGTGCAATTTTGCCAGCTGGGCATAGTGCCAATGCAGCTTATTGGTATGATAATAAAACAGGCGACTGGATCACTTCAACTTACTATACGAAAGAACTTCCTTCATGGGCAAAAGACTTAAATGCAAAAAAGCTGGTTGATAAATATTATGCACAGGATTGGCCGTTGCTGTATCCCATAAATACCTACGACCAAAGTGCACCAAACACAAGACCTTTTCCTCGTATTACCAAGCAATATGCAGAAAAAAATTATAGTGTAATAGCCGCCATACCTTATGGCAATACTTTTACGCTGGAAATGGCAAAAGCTGCCATCGTTGGGGAAAAAATGGGTGTAAACGCAAATACAGATATGGTTACAATCAGTCTTTCTACTCCTGATTATATTGGGCACGCCTACGGCCCCAATTCAGTAGAAGAAGAAGATTGTTTTTTACGATTGGATAAAGATTTGGGAGACTTTCTGGATTTTCTGGACGAAAAAGTAGGGAAAGGGAACTCCCTTATTTTTTTAACTGCAGATCACGGTGTAGCCAATATGCCATCTTTTTTAAATGCAAATAAAATACCTGCGGGAAATTTCGATAGTCAAAAAATGGAAGAGGATTTAAATGTTTATCTCAATACAAAATATGACAACAACAACCTGGTTACAGGGATATTAAATTACCAGGTTTACCTAAACAGAAATGTGATAGCTGCAAAGAAAATAAATAAGGAGG
>JAYTTM010000341.1:0-1924 GCA_043745055.1 Chitinophagaceae bacterium
CAATTTTGTGGTATTATATGGTGTTATGTTGGAGATGAGGAGAAAGCTGAAGAACTCTTTAAACCAATAATAAATCTAAAACCGGTATTTGCGCATGTAGGCACGATGCCCTATCCAGCAATACAATCCATGTTCGACGGATTGCTGCCACCTGGTTTGCAATGGTACTGGAGAGCCGATTTCTTTAACGATCTGGGGGGTGATGCTATTGCAAAACATCTTGAGTTCGGCTCAAAAATTCCAACGGCTCTTTCACAAATGCATATGTACCCAATCAGTGGTGCGGCAGGCCGGGTAGCTAACGATGCAACACCCTGGGCTTATAGAGATGCCAAGTATGCAGGCGTGATAGTAGGCGTTGATCCTGATCCTGCCAATGCAGAAAAAATTACCCAATGGTGTAAAGATTACTGGGATGCACTACATCCTTATTCATCAGGTGGAGCTTATTTGAATTTTATTATGGATGAAGGACAGGAACGCATACAAACAAGTTACAAACACAACTATGACCGACTCACAAAAATCAAAAAACAATACGACCCAGCTAATCTATTTAGGGTAAATCAAAATATTAAACCTGCTGTGTAAAAAGCGTGGTTGAAATTCTATTTTTACTTTTATCCGAATCGATAAAATGAATAAGCTGGGGCATTTCCAAAACATACAGGTAGATAATACAAACCGCTAATAAATATTCTAATATAAAAAGACTTCTGTACCGGTTTTTTTTTATTTGAATAAAATTTTATTAAAAAAAACGAAGTAAAAAAGAGCACAGCAGAGACTAATTTTTCTTGTATTTCCTAAGAAAACATGTTTCGAAATTGTACAAGGTTATGGAAAAACAGCAAGGCAGCAGCCAATAATTTGTGTGCTGGTATGATGGCTGGATAATGTATCATTCTGCTACAATTCAACATCAGCCTGATGCTCCTGTGTGATTTTCGCTCTATACACTTTACGTCATAATCCAGCTATTGCAAAACCCAGAGGTATTAGGTGACCACCACAATTATACTCCCACAACAATATTTTTACAACTTTATGCAATGGCAATAAAGCTACAACATAGCATTGCATCATTTTAAAAAATACAATTGGTGAGGTATTTTAAACCCATGCATTACCTGCATGTTTAATGGGTTAGTACATTTATTGCAGCCATACAATAGGTCGGGCTCTCGCCTTTGGCGTCTTTTAAATTGAAGATTATTCAGGCGAAAAACCTGCCGGGAAAAAATATATCAGGATGACTTTTACATAGGTCAGGGAACCCAAACTTCACAAGGAGGAACTTGTCTGCAGGATGGCCATTTCATTTGACGGGTTTATCTGAAAAAATTAAGGTAACCGAATCCCGGTTACCTTAATTAAAATATAAAAGCAAATTAGTTCGATGTTCTACCTACTTGCTTGTCCTAAAGTTCCACGTAGAAGACGTTGCGCTGCCCAATCCATTAACTGCAATAACACGCCAATAATAAGTAATGCGGCTACCCAGACCCGATACCGTAGCAGTGGTTGAAGATATGCCGGCTGTGTTGTAAACAAATGTAGAGAAGCTGGAATTAGTGGATACTTGCACTGTATAGGTATTTGCGCCGGAAGCAGTGTTCCAGGTTAGCGTTGGAGATCTTGATACGTTAGTTGATCCGCTCAATGGTGATACAAGATTTGGTGCTGATGGAGCACTGCCTACTCCTGTTGTAAAGCTATAACTACCTGACCATCCACTAGTGCCACCTGTGTTGGTTGCATTTACTCTCCAATAATAAGTAGTATTTCCTGAAAGTCCTGTTACCGCAGTTGATGTAGATGTAATGCCTGTTTGGCTATACACAGTTGTGCTGAAATTGGAAACATTTGAAACTTGCACTCCATAAGAATCAGCTCCGGCAGATGTCTGCCATGAAAGTGTTGG
>JAYTTM010000342.1:0-7007 GCA_043745055.1 Chitinophagaceae bacterium
TTCTCTTCCATTGTTATAATTATTTAATAACACAAAGGAACTTTAAAAGCTATAAGCAAAATATCAAACTAAGTGGAGAGGACATAAAGATTTTATAAAGATGTTATGCTGCTGAAACAAAGCGATAACCAACACCTGATTCGGTTACAATAAAATAAGGACGATTGGGATCGTCTTCAATTTTCTTCCGCAGTTGTGCAATAAAAACACGGAGATATTGTGATTGTGTAATGTAACCCGGCCCCCATACTTCACGAAGCAAATAGTGGTGCGTTAAAACCCGGCCTTCATTTTTTACAAACAATGCCAGCAAAGAATATTCAGTAGCGGTCAATTTTACTACTTCATTATTTTTTTTTACTATCCTTGCTGACAGGTCAATAAGTAAATCTTTGCAATTAAGTATGGAGTTATTTTCTTCTGTTATTGTTGTCCTCAATACTGAACGGATACGAGCCAGCAACTCACCGGTACGAAATGGTTTTACTAAATAATCATTGGCTCCATTATCCAAAGCCTTTATTATATCCTCTTCATTGGTTTGTGCAGATAGAATAATAATTGGATTGGTAAACCATTCTCTCAGTTGTTTTAAAACAATATGGCCGTCTTCATCAGGCAGGCCCAAATCCAGTATTACCATATCTGGTGGATGATTGGCGGCTTTTATAATACCCTCTTTTGCAGTTGCAGCCTGGGTAACTAAATAGTCATTGCTTTGCAGGGTAATCTCCAGCAGTTTTCTAATGGGTGCTTCGTCATCAATGATCAGTATTTCTGGCTTGTTACTCATTTTTTAAATTTTTTAGGTAGGATGTTTCTGCAGGAATATTGATGGTAAATTTAGCACCACCGGTTGATATGTTTTCTAAATAAATAGACCCTCCCAAAGCTTCTGTAAAACCCTTTACAATAGATAACCCCAGGCCAGTGCCACCCGACTTTGTATTTTTAAGACGATAAAATTTATTAAATACATTTTTAATTTCTTCTTTAGGAAAACCCTGGCCAGTATCTTCTATTACTATTTGTAAAACATCTACATGGCAGGCAGCAACAATATTAATTTCAGTAACAGGTTCAGTATACAAACAGGCATTGTTAACCAGGTTATAAATTATCTGTTCCAGCATTCCTACATCTGATTTAAATAAAGGGATAGATGGGTTAATATTGATATGAATTTTTTGTGAGATGTTGTTTTCTTCGATTTTTTTTACCAGGTCGTAAACCAGTTCGGTTATATCAACCCAATCTTTTTTTGGTTTAATAAAACCACTTTCCAACCTCGACATGTTGAGGAGATTTTCCACTTGTTCATTTAATCTAAAAGACGCTTTGGATATTTCGATCAGCAGTTCATTCTTATTTTCATTTGTAAGCTTTGCGTTGTTGGATTGCAGGTTATCTGTTGCGCCAATAATTGTAGCAATCGGGGTGCGTAATTCATGAGAAAGCGAATTGAACAGCGTATTATAGAGCTTAATCATATTTGCTTTCTCTTCCTTTTGCAAAGCTAATTTTTCAAACTGTCTTATTTTATAGGTTAGTACTCCATTCAATAAAGCAATTACAAAATACATTAAAAGTAAAATACTGTCCTCTGTGCTGCCCACCTGCAGCGTAAACCGTGGTGGTATAAAAAATACATCCCAAATTAATGCGCTTAATACAGCAGCCAGTAATACAGGGAGTATATCAAAAAACATTGCTATTATTGAAACAGAAAAAAGGAGTATAAAAGCTACTACTTTATAATCCAGATAGGACGATAAAGAAAAGCATAAAGTACCTAACAAACAAACAGCTACTATACTTATTAAAAACTGCTTTGGTTGATTGGTTTTACTAAAAAGAATGCTTATCATAATATAACCGATTGTAAGTGTAAAGGTAAACCGGGTTGCATAAGTACATCATAAAAGAATAAGTAAATGGTATAAATATTTTATAAGGAACTATAATAGTTGCATATTAGCAATACAAAACCCAGGGATGAACTGAATTGATGAATAAATCAATGCGCTTGCTTATTTTTACAATATGGAATGGATAACTCCCCTTGCAATATTACTTTCACTCCTGCTGATAGGTTTTTTTGCAGGCATTGAAATTGCTTTTATTTCTGCCAATAAATTATCTATTGAGTTGAAAAGAAAACAAGGCACTTTCAGTGGAAAAATATGGGGGGAATATGCAGATAAACCGGCACAATTTATCGGCACCACTTTAATTGGATTTAATATTATCCTGGTGGTGTATGGCTTACTTTGGAGCAATTTTATGGGTCCCTTGTGGGACCTCGATTTCTGGAAACGGTTCAATACGGAAAACCCTTATATACGGCTGGTGGTTGAGACGTCTATTTCCACTTTTATTCTGTTGTTGTTTGAATTTGTTTTTAAAGCCTATTTCCGGGCAAAAAATGAAACTATGTTAAACAGTAGTTTCGTAGCCTATATCGCCCGGTTTTTCTTTTCAGCATTTTCAAGCGTTGCTTCTTTTTTTGTAGAAATGGCAGAATGGATTTTAAAATATCTTTTCAGCATTAAGCTGAATAATAAAAAAGAAGCATTTTCAAAAATTGATCTGGAGCATTTTATTAATCAAACCAAGTACCACGATGAAGAGGACACCAACGAAATGAACAAAGAGTTATTTGAAAATGCACTCTCATTAAGCGAAACAAAAATCAGGGAATGCCTGATACCCCGTAAGGAAATTGAAGGGGTAGATATTACTACCAATATAGAAGAATTAAAAAATAAATTTATCAGTACCCAACTAAGTAAACTGATAGTGTACGAACAAAATATTGACAACATTGCAGGTTATGTACACCAGCTTGATATGTTTAAAAATCCGGCGGCTATCAATGAAGTGTTGTTGCCAATATTTGCCATACCGGAAAGTATGAGTGCTACTGACCTGATGAGTAAATTTAGTAAAGAAAGAAAGAGTATTGCCTGGGTAATAGATGAATTTGGCGGTACTGCCGGCATTGTAACTATGGAAGATTTACTGGAAGAAATATTTGGGGAAATAAAAGATGAATATGATACCGAAGAATTTGTAGAAAAGCAACTAGCCAACAATGAGTTTATATTTAGCGGCAGGCTGGAACTGGATTACATCACAGAAAAATATAAACTGGCATTTCCCGATAGCGAGGAGACCGAAACGCTAAGCGGTTTCATTATTCAAAACAGGGATGAAATTCCCAAACAGCGGGAAACTTTTATTACCGGTAATTACCAATTTGATATTTTAAATGTTAGCGATACCAGGATAGAAACCGTAAAACTGAAAGTGCTGAAATAAAATAACATTCCACACATTCTTTCTTATTAATAGTTTGCAATTTAGTGTGGCAACCAAACTTCTAAACCTACTAAACATCGAGGAGAGAATGACTTTAACACCACTTCATTTCTAAACTATTAATGTAACCGGTATTTATTTATACTCAGTATTGCAGCTTACTTTTGCAGCAAATGAATATCGCAATTAATACCAGGGTACTAAATGGAAATGAAGCAGCGGCAATGCTATTCAAAAAAAAGTTTAAACAGATTGCTGCCATACATTCTGAACATAATTTTATTTTTATCACAGCCAATGAGGGATATGCTGAAAACAAAGGATTAAAAAACATACAAACTATTTCATTAAAACAGGCATCTAACAATCCGCTGCTTTGGAAATACTGGTACAACTTTGCCTTAAATGCACTGCTAAAAAAAATAAAAGCCGATGTTGTTGTACATACAGATATCATTTGTTGTTTGCGAACAAAGTTGCCACAGTGGATAGTAGTCAACGACCTAGCTTTTACAGATTTCCCTTCAGTTTATCCAAAAAAATATAACCGATTTTTGCAGGCAAATGCAGGCTCATTTTTAAACAAGGCCAGTAATATATTGGCAGCATCAGCCTATTTACAAGAGCAAATCATTCAGCGGTATTCCCTAGCAAATAAAAAAATCACTTTACTATATCCGGCTGCTGATCAAAAATATCAACCCATTAATTGGGAACAAAGGGAGCAGGTAAAAGCAACTTATACTGCTGGTAAAGAGTATTTTTTATTCAGTGGAATCATGCATGCACAAAGCAATTTGATAAACCTGCTTAAGGCATTTTCACTTTTTAAAAAATGGCAAAAAAGTAATATGCAATTAATACTCGCCCTAGATACTAAAAGCGATACAACTACTTTTATCAAAAGCCTGCAAACCTACAAACACAAAGCAGATGTAATACTGCTGAAAGATACAACTGAAGATGAATTGCGTGCCATTACAGGTGCGGCCTATGCTTTTGTAACACCAGCTTTATTTAACGACAACACTGCCATTTTGTTGAATGCATTGCAATGTGGAGTACCAGTAATATCCGGCAATACACTGCCCATTAAAGAATTATTAGGTGACGCTGTACTCTATGCCGATTGTACCAACGTAAAGGAGCTTGCAGATAAAATGATGCTGCTGTTTAAAGATGAAGATATGCGCAGGACTATTATTGACAAAGCGCTGCAACAGGTAAAGCAATATAATGGGGATTCATCTGCCAACCAGCTATGGAAAAACATTTTAGCAACAATTGAACCAGCATAAAAAAATAAACTTGTTACATTTGCAGCCACAATTAGCATAGCTGCTATAGTAAACAACCTATAAATTAGTGAACAAATTTTTTATGAACCCGGCAGAAGTTTTTCAATTTAGCTTCATTGGCAAATATTATTTTTATTATTAATCATTTTTGGTAAAAAGGATTAATACTCACTCTTGTACATTTTATCAATGAGGAGCAAAATACCACATCACTAATTTGTCCCTTGAGTAATATAATTACAAATCAGTACAAAAATCGTATGAACAATTCAACAATAAAAATAGACATTCTGTTAGACCCGGATAAAATACCGGCACAAATAACCTGGAGTGCAAGCGACAGCACCGCTGATATGGCTCAAAAGGCAAAAGCCATGTGCCTGGCTTTTTGGGATGGCGAAGATAAAACAGCCCTGCGTATTGACCTTTGGACAAAAGACATGATGATGGATGAGATGGCAGATTTTTATTACCAGATGTTTATGACAATGGCAGATACTTTTAATAGATCAACCCATCAGCAGGAATTAAGTGATGACATGAAAAAATTTGCCCACCAGTTTTTTGATAAGTTTAAGGCAATGCAGTTAAAGGAACAGGGGTAATTAAAAATTGATAATAATACAAGAGAGATATAGATAAAAATATAGAAATAAAAGGTTTCCAATTAAAATCCTTTCGAAACTCTCAAATACTTACGAGTTAAAGGTTCTAGCCCCTCTCCCTTGGAGAGGGGTTGGGGTGAGGTGATAAAGGAGTAACTATAATTTCATACATTTAAAAGGATTTTAAAGCATAGAAATATTATTTTTAAACAATTTAAAATAAAGTCCGGTACGCTCCTCCGGCTGGCGGATTGGGGGCAAATTATATGGCACTAGAGGAACAAATAATGGCAGAAATGAAAGACGCCATGAAGGCTAAGAATGAAGCAGTATTGAGGAGCCTGCGGGCTATTAAGGCCGAAATTATTAAAGCAAAAACTGACCCCGGCGCCGGTGGTGTTATCAATGAAGCAACGGAGCAAAAGTTTTTACAAAAAATGATGAAACAACGCAGAGACTCATTAGAAATTTTTGAAAAACAAGGCCGGGCAGATTTGGCAGAGAAGGAAAAAGAAGAGATGGAAGTAATTGAAAGATTTTTACCCAAACAGATGAGCGAGACTGAAATAAGAGATGCCGTTACAAAAATAATTGCTGATACAGGGGCTGCATCACCTGCTGATATGGGCAAAGTGATGGGCTTGGCCAGCAAGCAATTAGCAGGGCTGGCAGATGGCAAAACCATCAGTACCATAGTAAAAGAATTGCTAACTAAATAAAGGATTGATTTTGCCAAAAGTACTTAGCAAGGTTAAATGCCGCTGCTATTTTTAGTAGTTTGCAATTTAGTGCGGTAACTAAACTTCTAAACCCACTAAACTAAGCAACTGTAAAATTTATGATGCGGACTAATTACTAATCGATTAATAACCCTTGCCATATGATAGACATTATCTTTGCCATCCTGTTTATTCTGGCCATCATTAAGGGTCTAAGACGTGGATTTGTAGTAGCTGTTTTTTCAATTATCGGCTACATCATCGGACTTGCTGCTGCACTTAAGTTTTCTGCTTTGGTTGCGGTTTATTTGCAAAAAAATATTGCAGTTGCTGGTAAATGGTTGCCATTTATTTCATTTGCATTGGTGTTTATTGTGGTGGTGATTCTGGTAAACTGGGGTGGTAAGCTGGTAGAAAAAACTTTTGAAATGGCATTTTTAGGTTGGGTCAACCGCATAGGTGGGGCATTGGTTTATGTTCTTTTATACAGCATTATTTTTAGTGTTTTTTTATTTTATGCAGATAAAATAAACCTCTTTAACAAAGAAAGCATTCAGCAATCAATAACATACAATTTTTTAAGACCATGGGCACCGGCAATCATCGGGGGTTTTGGTTATTTCATCCCCTGGTTTAAAGATTCTTTTAACCAGTTAGAATCCTTTTTTGAAGACGTTGCCGACAAAATAAAGCATTAATTGGAAGCATTATTTTATTTAATGTAATTTTATCCAGATTATTTATTTTGCAAACATTAATTGTTACGAACATTTTTACCATAGCAAGGATGAACTACGAAATACAACAAGACGGGAAATTCAAATTTATAGCAACTGGCCAGGGTGAACCATTAATGTTATTACATGGACTGTTTGGTGCATTGAGCAATTTTGCAGATCTCATTAACCATTTTAGTAAAAATTACGAAGTAATCGTACCGATTCTTCCTTTGCTTGAACTTGATTTGTTACATACCTCTGTAGGTGGATTACAAAAATTTGTTCAGCGATTTATTGAACACCGCAACTACAATAACATTCATTTACTGGGTAATTCACTGGGCG
>JAYTTM010000343.1:0-1913 GCA_043745055.1 Chitinophagaceae bacterium
CGTTGTGCGTCACCTTTTACAGGCATTCCGTTCGACAACAATGTTAGAAAAAAAAGTTCCAATGAAATATTTAAACCACTTGAAAATTTCAAGCTTGACAGTTTCATTATTGCTGGTTTCATCATTGGCATTTTCACAAACTAAAAAGGCAGGACAAAAAAATAAAGCGTTACACCAAACTCATATTGACACAACAAAAGAGACAGGAATTTATAATGCTTTAGTTTATTTTTCAGGTAACGGTGCTCAATATGTAAAATCGTTTAGCTGTTCTGGCTCTGAACTTAACGGACTTATGAAAATGATTGACAGTGTAAGTAATGGTGCAGTTGTAACTTTTGATTATTTAAGGTTTGTTAATTCAAAAGGTGTGACAAAGGAGATTAAGGAAATCCCATACAATTTTAATAAACCAAAAGACAAAGTTCAATTTAAAAGTCAACCTGTACAAGAAGTAGAGAAATTAAAAGCTTTAAACTTTGTATCAGGAACTATTTATTTTGCTGGCTTTGGTTTTACAAATGTTTCATCAACAAAAGCGTCTGACACCTCGACACTTTATAAATATTACGACCGAAGTGGACCTGGAACAACAATTACTTTGGACAACTGTGTTTATAAAAATGCAACCGGAAGTTTATCAAATATCAGCAAATCTGTGAAGCTGGAATAAAGGCGAACGCACAACAAAGGTATTGCTGCAAGCAGGGCTAGACGTTGTTATCTTCGGCTGCAGGTCGCTATCAGCTTCGGTTGTGGCAGGACAAGCACCTTTGGGCTTTTGTTTGTTACCTTTTACTTTTATATCTTTATTCATCAGCGGTTGGGGGCGGACATAGCAATGAATTCCCTGCCTGCAGCAATACCCGACCGTTGTACGTCACTTTGTACTTAATTTTCGTTTATGAATTTAGAAGAAATATCTACAATCGAATTAGCCGACAAAGTATTGCCATTTTTTAATGACCACGACATGACCAATTTACACAGGACATTCATTGATTTTGGTATGACAGAGGAAGAGGTAACGCTCAACCAAAGACTTGTGTATGACACATTAAATGTTCTACAAAATTTAGAATACATTATTCCACAAGGCAATAGTAATAACTGGAAGTTACTCACAGAAACAGGCAGAAAAGTAAAATATGCTGGCGGACACTTTGCATACTTAAAAAAAATTGAAGAAAAAGCAATAGCAGATACAGAACGGCAAAAGCTAAATGACGAGAAATTAAAGTATGATGTAAAAAACGTAAAACGCATATTTAAAACTTATTGGTGGACATTTTGGTTTTCAGTCATTGCTTTGGCTATTTCTTTAGGGTTAGGAGTTCTAAAACTATTAGAAGTATTCCAACAAACACCTGCAAAATAACAAGTATTTTTAAAACAATAAAGTGAGTTTCTGTAACTTCTTTAGACTTAAAAAATTGCTTTATAGACATCGTATATTTTTATTATTTTTCTTTACTTGAGTAAAAAAGCGAACGTACAACAAGTGTATTGCAGCAAGTGGGGCTGGACGTTGAAGCAATGAACATTTTATCGCTATCAACTTCATCCGGGCTGGACAAACATCGGTGGACTATTATTTGTTATCTTCATCTTTTAATTTTTTATTGGGCAGCGGTTCCGGGGCTTGACGAGCATCTATTCCCCACCTGCTTCAATACTCAAACGTTGGTTGCAACTTTTTTTATTTATTTGCTTTACGTAGATTCTACTAATTGTAGCTATGTTGAGCTTCGGTTTTTCATTTAGCCATTATCAATCAGCATTTGTTAGGGCAGGATTACATTGCTGAACATTTTAGGTTAATAATGGGCTTTTAGTTTTCTATTGGGCTTCAGTTTGGGCAAGACGTTCTTTACTCAGCGACATAAATAATGTTGCTTTTGTACATTTTTAAA
>JAYTTM010000344.1:0-26008 GCA_043745055.1 Chitinophagaceae bacterium
CAGCGTAGAAAAAGTTTTTGTTACAATGCGAAGCATTGGTGCAATCGTTCTATTGATAATAATTTTATCAACTACCATTAGTCTTATAATAACCGCCAGTTTTGCTACCGATAGTGAAGTATGAATTTTGTTGTCAGATTCACTTAAGGTGTTAGCATACTCAATAGGGAGTATGCCTTTTTCTAAAAATCTAATTTCCTCAATGATCCAGTTTCCCACTTGTTCTTTTACTGATGGAACAAATTGCAAAAAGCCACTTTTAGGAGTGCCAAAAAACTGGTTAACTTTTTTAAGTTCGTATGAAAGCAATCCAATTTTTTCTTTAATTGAATGTAGCTGGCCACATGCCTTATTCAACCTTTCATATTCATTGATAATGAAGCTTTCACTGTTGTAATTATACTTGTAGAGCGTATCTCTTATAAAAGATGTAGTAAGTGTACCGTCTCCCGATAAGAATTGATGAAATAGATCTCTGTAATAATTTATTTGACTGTAAGTGTTTATTGTACTGGTTCCGGTAATGGTGTGTTCAATTACTTCCGAAACAATTACACCAATCTCTTCCATTTCTATTCCATTATTAACTGCCAGTTGTTTAAGGCTTTCAGCATTTGTTTTTAACGACTCCTTAAAATATGATAGCAAATAAGAGGGTACTTTTTGTGTATAATCAAAATAGCTGGAGAAATACTCTTTGATGAATTCAAACACTTCCTTAACGTGTTCTGAAATCAACTCTATGGAAACCTTTTCGGTATCTTCCGTTTGCTTTTGTTCAATTGTAAATAGCTGGTCAAGCAGCCTGGTTATTACAGACTGTGTAATAGTTGTTAATTCCCGTTTATCCTGAACAGCAATTTTGCCAACAATTGATTGTATGAACAACTCCTTTGATTTCTGTTTTAGAACTGCAGATAATTCAATCATTTCTGCAAGCCCTGCTTCAGTATCCTTATTTGAATTTATGGCTATCCCATACTCAGAAATTACCACAGACCACTTTGTTAAAACACTGTATAATGATTCTTCATTGGCAGGTGCCGGGTATAAAAACCGTAGGTTATCAGTAGTAAATTTAGTCTCCCTTATTCCATTATTTTTCATACAAACTCATTTAAGGATAAAAAAATGGGTTATGTGTTAACACAACGGTTTTATACCTCAAAGCCTGTACCTATAAGGCCAGCAAAGTTTTGATTGCCGGACGGGAAGTTTTGCGAAAGGGATTAATTGAGATGCTTTATTCGAAGGCAGTTTGTTACTAACAGCATTGGTGCTACAGCTTACCGATATACATTTGGATAGTGCTCATTATTTCATCGAAAGGCATTTGTCCTTTATAGTAGAGTTTGTTGGTCTTTTCGTATCGTTTCTTAAAATTTTCTCTCAAAGTAACATCTGATAAAAGAAACGCTTCATTTTCAGCAACAGGTAAAGCAAAGTCCTTAGCAGGAAATCTTTTCTTTTTATGTGTTTGATATTCTTCAGTGCCTATAAATTGTTGTACCTGTTCATTTTTTAACAGGCAAGCCACATCATAATACTGCCGCATGTAGTTGGGTCTTTCTTTATTGTCTTCCTGTTCCTGTCTAAATTTAGTAGCTATCGTTTGCAGTTTTTCTACAAAAGTATAACCTGGGTGATAGCAGGTAATGTCCATTGCCCTGTTATCAATAACCTCAACCGTGCTGATCCCGGCAGCTTCATCAAACGCCCAGGAGCTTATGTTTAGACCTGTATTCGGAGCTACAGTATCAAACCCAGCTTCCAATAATATACCTTCTTTCACTCCCTCAATGCTTTCCGTTTTACTTTCATATAATAGCCTAATACCTCCACTCCGGTAGTACGCCTCATCATCAAATGCCCTGTCTCTTTTTATTGAAATAATGCCATCAATCTTTATATTCTCAGCAAGCCAGTCATAGTATTTTTTCTCGATTCAATATGACTGTCCTTTGTCTTAGCCGGGTTTTCCTCAACGCCCAATGCTACAGGCGGCTTTATGTGTATGTCTATATCTTCAGAAAAGCGGTCAATTATCTTATAGCCTTTTGACAGGGAGGTACCCCCTTTTAGTTCAAAATTTAATTCCTGTTTTTTCAATCCATACAACACATGCATAATCCAATAATCCTTCTCAATAAGTCCTGGCAGAATATTATTTTTATCCGCCAGTATATTTAACAAGTCAGGAAAGTCTTTATGATTATGCAAATAACCTGCAGCCATCTTATAGAATATGTGGTTGAAGTAATGGGAAAAATAGCTTTTTCGTTTTTACATTTCCATATTCCGTTACTGTCTGCTTCATTTTTTTATTGTCCATAGTGGCAACTTTTTCGGCTACTTTTTTCATTATAGCACCGCTATCTTCTGCCAGTGTGTTAAGATTGTTTACCAAATCAACCAGTAAAAATTCAGGCGTTACTTTTTTAGGGAAGTGAGGCTTTATTTGAAAATGAAATGTTTTATTACCCAATTTAAATTCACCATGCCGTTTATGATTGTACACGTTTCTTACATTATATAATTGAGTAGTACCCACACCAAGGCTGTTGTATAAATTGGGGGAAGTAAGTAAAAAGCGGTTGTCTTTTAAAAAACTTTCCACCAGCAGATTCTCGTCAGGCGGTATTTTGCCAAAGGCGCTTTCTTTCGGATAATAATACAATCCCTGGGAAAGTTTTTGTAACGTTCCTTCCTGTAGCAATTGACCCAGGTGCCTGTCAACCGATTTAGACCAATTACCAAGCTGGGTACGACGATAGACCTCACCTGGTTTTAATTGCCTTTTTAATTGATGTAGCTGACGCATGACTGTTTATTTACTACACAAAAGTACAGCTAATTTTTTAAATTAATGATAAAATATTAATGTAAAATTCATGCAATAAATCTTGTAATCCGTTGATTATCATTATTAAAATAATTATCGTAAATAAGCTGTAAAACAGATTAAAGGGATCTTTATTAAAAATATCTTGCCAAATTATTAGGGATCTCTTTAGAAAGGGAGGGAATGTTAGGGAAGTTTAAAATATTTGCCTCGATTTATCTAATCACCAAATATCTGCAGCGTAGCAAGTTTTGTATCTTCTTTTTCATCGGCTTGCAGGTGAAGTGGAATGCTCAGCCCACACCAATGCACTTTCTTTTTCTTCGCATCTATAATGCATGAGCCGGCAGTTATGAGATTGAGATGTTTGAAAGTAAGGTGTTCAACCGATTTGGAGATAATGATGATTTCATTAGTGGTAACCATATTTTGTTAACTAATCTTCAAATGCTTCATTTAATTAAAAATGGTCAAGCTAGTATTGCTTTTAGTTCGCTGGGTACAGCTGTATAATTTTTCGTTTTAAGATATGTAATAAGATTAAGAAGGCGTATTATGTCTGCCGCCTGAGCATTTCTCAAAGCTTTAAATAGTCTTCTGAATCTATCATCAGCTTTACTATTTGTAGTTTTGGATTCCTTTCTGAATAATTCTAAATCACCAGGCAGTTCAAAATCTTCTGGTGTAATACCACACTCAGTCAAACATCCAAAAATAAAACGTTCCATGCCCGGTACTATTTGAATTATGTAATGAGGTTTCACGTTATGTTTATGGAGAATCAATCCATCAGATTTTGCAACTTCAGCAAATTCTTTTAGATACTCAACTTCCTTTTTATCCTTGTCGATAATACCAATTGCAAAGCTATTTGCAAATTTATCCTTCATTACTTTAGTAACCGTACCACACCCCTTTTGGTGATTATATTGCCTTTGAGGTGGCACAAGTGTTTCTATGAGGTTGGTATCAACATAACACTCTGTAATTACAGCAAGATCCATTATACAAAGCTTTCGTTATTTGTAAAAAAATCTACTCCACTTTGAAAAGCTTCATATAACTCACCTTCACTTAATCTTCGAACTCTTGTCTCATGATTTTCGTAGTTCACAACAAAAACAGAAAGCTCAGAACGGCTATTTTCCAGTAAATCATTTAATATGAAAGGACTATGAGTAGCTATGAAAAATTGGTTATCCTTTTTGTAAATCATCTCTTGGGTAAGATGAGACATGTAAGGAGGAAATGAATGCGCTTCTGGTTCTTCAAAAAGTAATATGCTATTGTTGTTGGATGCAATTGCAGCCTTGTAAAATATAATTCTTTGTAGTGTATCCGCTATGGAATTATACGGAATTAAAAATATTCCATCTTTATCAGACTGAATTACTTTTATTGTCTGACTCCCTTTATCAAAAGCAATTTCAAGACTGTATTCCTTAAATAAACGCTGTACGTGTTGTTTTAGCTCTTCATAGTTTTCTATAATCCCAAGTAAGTTAAAACCAAAAGGAGGAATGAGATATTTTGAATGAGACTTCTTATACTTTATATCAGGTTTAAAAAAGTATTTTTTTATTGGTGGTTCAAACCATTCGCTGTTAAAACCACCTTTTACAGTCAGTTTATCATCAACTTTATAATTATAAGAATTACCATAAAAATCAACTATAATCTTTAACCCCTCTTTTGGATGGTAACTTAGCTTGCATTCACCCAAGTTTGTTTTTATACTTGCATCTTTTTCGATATTGCCATTATAAAATAATTCGCTTTCATTTTCAAGCCTGATAAGATTAGAAAGTTTTTTTGAGGTATTTTCTTTCAAATAAGGAATTGAAAACATAGATAATGCTTCAATAATATTTGATTTGCCTACATTGGGTCTACCAATAAATAAGTTTAGTCTACTAAAGTTATTTATCTGCAAATGCCTTGCAGATTTAAAATTCTCTATTGAGATATTTGTAAGAAAATTTGACATTCGTCTGTTTATTTATATTTTAAGTTTATCTCTCAATCGTAATAAAATTTATTAAGAAATAAACAAAGCTGAATTCAATTTTTCAACCTTATTCAAACCCCTCAGAAAAGAATTGTTTTGGAGTCATGCCTAAACCATCAATAATTTTTAAAAGCGTTCTCATGCGGATATCATCGAAGGAACCGGTTTCATATTTAGACATGCCAACCCTTGATATCTCAATGTCGTAAGCAAATAATTCTGCAGACTTAAAACCATTTTTCTTTCTAAGGGTTGCTATTCTTTTACTGAGGTCCGATAAAAAACTATCATGATCGAAGTGACCAAGTTCAGCCTTTTTACGTTGTGCCTTTTTTACTTTTATAGCCATACTGCAATTAACAGGATAGGCTTAGTATAAATAACTCCCTGCAATATACATATTATAATAACCTCACTATAATAAGGTATTTAAATTAATTTTTTGTATATTCGCTTTAGAATATTTTTGCGAATACTTCTTAATTAATTTGAAGCTTTCGCTTGGAGTCTCGCATTTAAAACCTAGGAATTTTAATGCCACGAGACAATAAGCAAGAGCTCACGTTTTGGCGTGGGCTCTCCCTTATTGTGGCAGGGTTCTCCTAGGTACCCAAATGCAATAGGTGGAGGCCTGCGCTATTTTTTGCACTTCTGTCTAAAAGACTCCTTATTCAAAACCTCTAATAGATGGTATTTGCAAGTGGAGTCAAATCATACAGCTAAAAAATACAGCTACTTATTTCAAGAAGGAGATGAGAAGGCTCTATCATTTTTTTATCACGAATTTTATCCCGCTCTTGCTCATTACTCCTTTCAATTAACACAAAGCCGTCCTGTAGCAGAGGAAATAGCCTCAGAGGCTTTTGTAAAGACGTGGAGGATGCATTACAAGCTGAATAGCTATGTCGGTATAAAAGCTTACCTATTTAAAATTGTACACAGAGATAGTATTGAAGCTATTTCAAGTGAACAGAAAAGAGCCAAAAGTTACAGGCAATTGCCGCCAGAAATCAATACAGAAACTCCTTTCGATAACATGGTACGCAGCGAAGTGTACCGGCTTATTCATACCGCACTTAGGGACCTTTCTCCTGCAAACAGAAGAGTTATGATTATGCACTACCTGGAAGGCAAAACCACCGGCCAAATATCAAGAGAACTTAACCTGCACCCCAGCACCGTTAAAACACAAAAAACAAGGGGCCTTCAGGCTTTGAGAAAAATTATTTCAAGGCCGATGTTATGGGCATTTTATTTTTTAGTTAAAATATTCTTACCTCATCTGTAATCCTTTTTGTAATTTTTCCCTTTCCTATTTACTGAGACTTAGTTTAACTTAATGGCATGAAACAGCATCCCTACAATGATATGGATAAAGCAGCCTACCGAACTGCTTACCTGATAGCGGGTTTTATAAGAAATTCGCTATCAGAAAAAGAACATAATGAACTTGATAATTGGGTAAATGAAAGTGACCACAACATGAAGCTTTTTGAAGACCTGACTGATGAGAAAAATCTTGTAGCTAACCTTGAATGGATGGACAAGGTGCAAACAGAACAATCATACCAGGCTATGCAGGAAAAAGGAGCATTCAAAGTGCCTCTCAAAAAGTTTTATAACAAAAAGATTTGGCTTGCTGCAGCTTCAGTAATCGTTGTGCTTGGTGTGTTTTTTGTTTATAGATATACGACCAGTAAACCGGCTTCTGTTAAAGATATTGTTACCACTGATACCACTTTACTTAAACCGGGTGGTAACAGGGCCACCCTTACACTTGCAGATGGAAAAGTAATTGATTTAACCTATGCTAAGACCGGAGTAATTGAAGATGCTTCAGGCACTCATGTAAACAAAACCGCTGATGGAGAATTAGTGTATGTAAAAGATAGTAGTGTTACTAATACTGCTGCCCTTCATACACTCTCCACGCCGGTAGGCGGGCAGTACCAGGTTACATTACCTGATGGCAGCAAAGTATGGTTAAATGCTGCCACCACAATAAAATACCCTCCGGCATTTAGTGGTAATGAACGTAAAGTAGTATTAAGCGGAGAGGCATATTTTGAAGTAGCTAAGAATGAGGGAAAACTTTTTAGGGTAGTGATGGCAGATAGTACTGCTGTGGTAGTAACGGGAACTCATTTTAATGTTAATGCTTACCAAAATCAAAAAGAACAGCAGGTAACATTACTGGAGGGCAGTGTAACAGTTATAAATGCAACTAAAGTTACCAAGCTGGAGCCGGGCACACAAGCTTCGATAAAAAATAAATTGATAACAAAAGACAAAGTTTTGGATGCAGAAGAGATAACAGGATGGAAGGATGGATTATTTGTTTTTCATGATGCGACTATTGAATCAATAATGATGCAGATTGAAAGATGGTACGATGCAAAAATTATTTATAAAGCAAACGTCAAACAATTATTCAACGCCACTATTTTAAGAAAAGAACCTTTGGCGAAGGTTTTAAAACTGCTTGAATTAAACGGTTATGTTCATTTTAAAACAGAAAACAATACTATTTATGTACTACCCTGACGATTAAAAGCAACGGGTTATTGCAAACAAAAGCCGGAAGTGTTACTAGCACTGCCGGCGGTGTTTGGGTTAACCCTATTATCAACTGAGCAATCAACTGAATTTAGAAACCCAAACAATACAAATCTATGCAATTATATACTGTTTTGCCAAGATTAAAGTACCTATTAACTATGAAACTTCTTATCCTTTTAACCGTTGTATCCTGCCTGCAGGTTTCAGCAACCGGGTATGGCCAAACGGTTACACTGTCGGTAAAAAACACACCGCTTGAAAGGGTATTTAAAGAAGTAAAAAGACAAACCGGATTTTCATTTGTTTATACAAGGGATCAACTAAAAAATACCCTGCCTGTTACCTGTAATGTTGTTAAAGCTGAATTAAAGGAAGTGCTTTCTATTTGCTTCAGCAATCAGCCACTCTTATTTGTTATTGAAGGAAATTATGTTGTTGTACAGACAAAGTTTAAGGCTCAGTCTGCACCACCAGATTCTTTAAAAAACATCAGCGGCATTGTAATAGATGAAAATGGTGAGCCATTACAAGGTGTTACCATCACGCTGGTAAAATCGGGAAGAATAATCCTAACAGATATTAATGGTCAGTTTTCATTAAATGGTTTAAATACTAATGACATTATCAGTATTACAAGTGTAGGGTTTTATAAAGAAGAAGTTCCTGTTAGTAAGATCGGGAAATCATTCATCATAAAACTTAAAACAGCCATTGGCAAACTTGATGAAACAGTAGTAATTGGTTACGGAAAAACATCCAGACGGTTCAATACAGGAAATGTCGGAAAGATAAATGCTGATGAAATAAGCAGGCAGCCGGTTTCAAATGTATTAGGGTCTTTGCCAGGCAGGATACCGGGACTGGCAGTAACTCAAAGCACTGGTGTAACAGGAGGAAAATTCAATGTTCAAATAAGAGGTAGAAATTCTATTGCACAGGGATCTGAACCACTATTCATTATTGACGGTGTACCCTTTGCTGCAAACAACAACAACGTCAATCAACTAACTTCTGCATTATCATCTTTTGCAGGACAAGGGTTAAGCCCGTTAAGCAGCATCAATCCTTCTGATATAGAAAGTATAGAGGTATTAAAAGATGCAGATGCAACAGCTATATACGGTAGCAGGGGCGCTAATGGCGTGATACTGATCACTACTAAAAAAGGAAAAGCGGGAAAGACTAAGATCGGTATAAATATAAATCATGGGTTTAGCAAAATTACAAGAACCGCAGATATGCTCAATACGCAGCAATATCTTAATGTTCGTAGAGAGGCATTTAAAAACGATGGTGTAAGCCCCGATATATTCAGTGCTCCTGACTTATTAATATGGGACACTACCCGAAATACGGATTTCAAAAAAATGTTTACAGGTGGCACTGCTGCCCTTACCGATGTTCAGGCATCGGTTTCAGGAGGGGATGTAAAGACACAGTTTTTAATTGGAGCCAGTTACCATAAGGAATCCACTGTTTTTCCGGGCGAACTAGGTTATAAAAAAGGTTCTCTATCCTTTAACATCAATCATACTTCCACAGATAAAAAATTCAATATTAGTCTTAGTGCCGGTTACAATACGGATAAAAACATTTTGCCCTTACTTGATTACACTTCCTTTCAAACACTTGCACCAAATCTGCCAGCCTTAACTGATAGTAGCGGAAAATTACAATGGGAAACAGGAGGTGTTTCGTTTGACAATCCATTGGCTTATCTGCGCCAAAGCTATGTATCAAAAACAGATAATCTTTTGAGCAATATGCAGATTGGTTATCAAATCATACCGGGACTTGCTGCCAAAGTAAGTTTAGGATATAATGCAACAATTATTGACGAAACTACTGCACTCCCTAAATCAAGTCAAAATCCGCAAGCTTCTTTTGGTGGAAGTGCTATTTTCGGCGACAACCGTTTTAAAAGCTGGATTATAGAACCTCAGGTTAGCTATGACATAAAGCTCTTTAAGGGTAAACTTTCTGCACTGGTAGGCGGAACATTGCAGCAAGTAATTAATAAACGATCCGCAATTCAGGCATCTGGCTATACAAATGACGAAATGCTTGGTTCTGTAGCAGGGGCAACCAATTTACTTGTTACGGATGGAATAACCCAATACAAATACGGTGCAGTCTTCGGCAGGGTTAATTACAATTATGCTGATAAATACATTGTAAATTTTTCAGGCCGCAGGGATGGTTCAAGCCGTTTTGGGCCAGATAAAAGATTTGCCAACTTTATGGCGGGTGGCGCTGCATGGATATTTTCAAATGAGAATATTATAAAAGATAAATTCAAGTACCTGAGTTTTGGAAAAATAAGAGCAAGCTATGGAACAACTGGAAATGACCAGATAGGAGATTACCAATATCTTGATGTCTGGTCAAATTATCCTTACCCGTATCAAGGTAGCAGCTTGGTTCCAACAAGATTATTAAACCGTGATTATAGTTGGGAAATTAATCGAAAATTAGAATTCGGTATTGATCTTGGCTTTTCTAAGGATCGCATATTGATTTCGGGAAGCTATTACCAAAATAAAAGCGACAATCAATTAGTGAATTACAGGCTCCCTTCACAAACAGGATTTACCAGTATTATTAAGAATTTTCCTGCAACAGTGCAGAATTACGGATTTGGATTTAGCCTTATTGGCAAAATAATTTCTGCCGGAAATTTCAAATGGAATGCGTCAGCCAATGTTACAATACCGAAAAACAAATTGATTGCCTTTCCCGGATTATCTACCTCCGCATATTCAAAAACGTATGTTTTAGGCAAGTCATTGAATACTTTTTATGGCTATCATTTATTGGGTGTTGACCCAACTACCGGTGTTTATCAATTTGAAGATGTAAATAAGGACGGGGCAATTGGTAGTGACGACTATGTTCCAACGTATAATCTTGATCCAAAATATTATGGAGGTGTAAGTAACACATTTGAATATAAAGGATGGGAGCTATATTTTTTCTTTGAATTTAAAAAGCAAATGGGGTATAATTATAACAATTATCCTTTCTACAATTTTACCCCGGGAGGAATGTACAATTTGCCAACTTATTTTTTAGATCGCTGGCAGGCTCCAGGTGATAGATCTATCCAGCAATTTACACAAACATTTACGGCAGCTTACGATGGTCAATATTATTTTTCAAATTCTGATGGCATATTTAGCGATGCTTCCTACATAAGATTAAAAAATGCCTCGGTCTCATATAATTTGTCAGAAGCTGCTCTTAAAAAATTACATTTTCAAAATTTAAAGATTTATCTGCAAGGGCAAAATCTTTTTACAATAACAAACTATAAAGGGTCAGATCCTGAAATACAAAACTTATTTGTTCTTCCGCCACTAAGAACAATTATAGCAGGAATACAATTAACTTTTTAAACTTACTTATATGAAATTCAAACACTTCTTATTTTCACAATATGGTAAATTAATACTGCTTTGTTTATCATTAACATCTTGTAAAAAATTTATTGAGGTACCCCTGCCGGTTAACCAAACGGCTACAGCAACAGTTTTTGCTGATGATCAGACAGCTACTTCAGCCATTAATGGTTTATACAGTTCGATGATGATACAAAAATTCAGTATGCTGAATTCTGGTATTACTTTATTTCCGGCGCTATCAGCAGATGAATTAAAAAATACTGTTCAGGATGCAACCATATCATCATTTACAGAAAATGCGCTTAATTCTAAAAACACTGTAATTGAATTTGACTTCTAAAAGAGAAGTTTTAATTATATCTACCAGGCTAATGCAATATTGAAAGGTTTGTCAAATTCCAATTCTTTAAGTATTCCGGTAAAGAATCAGCTTATGGGAGAAGCTAAATTTGTAAGGGCATTATGTTACTTCTATCTCATTAACATTTTTGGCGATGTACCTTATATAACAGGTACCGAATACGAGCAAAACTCAGTTGCAGCAAGAGTAGCAAAAGCAAATATTTATAACAGCATACAAACCGAACTGCAGGAGGCGATCAATTTATTAAGTAATGACTATCCTTCAACTGGAAAAGTAAGACCAAATAAATGGGCAGCAGTATCTCTTTTAGCAAGAGTTTATTTATATCAGGAGAATTGGGCTGCGGCAGAGCAAACAGCTTCTCTTGTTATCAATTCAGGTGTTTACAATCTATCTGGTTTAAATGATGTTTTTGTTGCAAACAGTTCTGAAGCAATCTGGCAGTTGATGCCAGTTCTGCCTTTTCTGAATACTGCTGATGGGGTTACTTTTATTCCCTATACACCTGCAATAAAACCTTCTTATGTCCTGACAACAGATTTACTTAACGCTTTTGAAACGGGAGACCAAAGAATGCAATCCTGGACTAAAAGTAATACCGTAAGCGGCGTAGTTTATGTTTATCCATATAAGTATAAAGTAAGAAGCGGTAGTCCTGTAACAGAGTATAATATGATGTTCCGTTTGTCAGAATTGTACCTTATCAGGTCAGAGGCTGAAACGAAGCTAAATAATATTACAGATGCAAAACTTGATCTGAATGTAATTAGAAATCGGGCTGGTCTTTCAAACACGTTAGCTAGTTCACAACCTTCTCTTCTTTTAGCTATAGAGCACGAAAGACAAATTGAATTTTTTGCAGAATGCGGACATCGGTGGTTTGATTTAAAACGCACTGGCAGAATTGATCCTGTATTGGGAGCATTAAAAACCAACTGGCAGACTACAGACGCCCTGTATCCAATACCGCTTACAGATATCCAGTCTAATCCAAATCTTACTCAAAATCCAGGTTACTAAATCCTGGGGAGCGGTACGTCACCATTTTACTAACAACATAATAATTTAAACTTATGAAGTTTAATACACGGTATTTTTTTGCCTGCACCTTCCTGGCTATTTTGAATGTAACTCAAGTAAAATCACAGGAAATTAAAATTGGGCAAAAATGCCCGGAAGTATTTTTAAAAAATATAATTAATTATGACCGTAATGAAATAAGATTATCAAACTTTAAGGGTAAGTTAGTGATACTTGATTTTTGGAGTACAAGTTGCAGTGCTTGCATTAAAGCGTTTTCAAAAATTGATTCACTTCAAAATCAATTTAAAGACCAACTTCAGTTTATCGCAGTCAATACAGAAAGTTATGAATCGACAATTAACTTTTTTAAGAAAAAGAGCCATATTAAAAAACCTCCAATCCCTTTTGTAACAGGCGATACAATATTATCAAAATTATTCCCTCATATTTTTGTACCTCATCATGTTTGGATAAATAAAGCTGGCATTGTACAATACATCACCGACGGTCACAATGCAACTGCTGAACATATAATTGCTTTTGTAAACGGAGATAGCCTTGCATTACGTGAGAAGAAATACGACACAAATTATTTTTATGAAAGTCCACTGATTGCATTAACTGAAAAGAAGGGGATTGAAAACCTGGAGTCTTATTCTTTGCTCATGCATTGTATCTCAGGTATTTCCTTTGGCAACGCTATTGGTAACGCTGTTGGCACGAATAAAGGATATCATATAACACAGACCTGTGCTTCAATTTTGCAATTGTATTCTACGGCATTTAGCGAAGATGGTAAGCATGATTTTACCAATTCCAATACAGTTATATTAGAGGTAAAGGATAAGTCAAAATACCTCTTTCCAACCGACAATAATTTAATGGATGAATGGGTTTCAAAGTATAGCTTTAATTATGAGCTAATGGTACCTGCCACTGAATCTAAAGAAATATATAAAAAGATGCAACAAGATTTATCAAGGTATTTTAATTTGAAGGCCGTAGTTGAAAAGCGAATGATAAAATGTCTTGCATTGGTACGAATTAGTACATTAGATAAACTGAAAGCAAGAGCCGGTAAACCGGCCACAAATCTTTGGGTTTCAAATATCGATTCAATTAGGTATATGTCCAATCAAGATTTTAAATTGTTTGCCGATGCATTGTCGGCTGTGTATAAAGATTTCGGATTTACAAGGCCCTTTATCAATAAAACGAATTACAAAGGCAAAATTGATATTCAGCTTAGCGCTGATGCCTTTGATACTTTTGATGTTGATAAACTCAATATTGAATTATACAGGTACGGCTTAGCCTTACAGGAACAAAGTAGTCTTAGACAAGTTTTGATACTTAGAGAAGCTAAATAAAATAATGATTAGCACAAGTCAGTACGAATGGGTGTTAATCATTTGTCAGTAGTCCCTGAATACTGTATCTCCCGGTATAGATAGCCCCGGTAAACCAGTATAGCGATACCTGATTCATTTTTGGGTTAGCTTTTTAACTCAAAAGCCCAAAAAATAGTATCATACATTTTATGCCAATTGCAAAGAATAAATAAAACTGTTTCATTATTTTATCTTTTGGCTTAATCCGATATTTAAAAAACAAGAATAGCAAATGCTATTCTTGTTTTTTGCACTACTTATAGTGTTACGGCTTCCTGATAAAATCATTTATTGTAGCGCCTGATTTAAGGCCGCTGTTAGGATTCCCCATTGTGTTAAAGTCATTGGCATCATAGCCATTTTCGCAATGAGTTGTCCCGGAATCAGGACAGCTACTTAGCGGTACTTCAGTTGCATGTGTGCTCTGACGCCCGGTATAGGAGCTGCCGACAAACCAGTACAAAGAAACCTGTTTGCTATCCGCTACTTTCTTCACAGGTTTTACTGTAAAGGCACTCGTAATAGCAGACATAATTACAATTGCGCCCATCAAATACTTTTTCATAAATAAATATTTAATTGAATAAATTTTGCCTACTATTTTATACAGGTTTTCGGCTTGTCCTGTTTATTGCAATAAAAAGTTTATGCTTTATACCGGGGGATAAAGAAATCAGTATAAGGAGAATAAAGAAGCTATTAAACAAAAGATGATTGCTCCATGATAGTTCTTTTAAAACACCGCCGCAGGAGCAAGGCAGGTTGGGAATAAACAGGATCATATAACCTATGTAAGCAGTAAATATGATTATCAATAAAAGTGAAAGTAAAAGGCCCGTTCTCCGATAACGCTGCAATAAAAGCATAGCAATTATCAGAAGTTCAATCATAGGAATTAACCATGAAATAATTTTTGCCAGTAGTTTTATAATTGGAGAACGTAAAATGGCAGCTTCAAAAACTTCATGATCTATCAATTTACTTACTCCAGTGTATGTAAATAAAAAGATAAGAAGATAAGTGGTTACAATGTTTAAATAATATATTATTTCAGTTTTCTTCATAGCAGGTTTGAAATGAAGAACAAAGCTCTTACAATATTTCGTGTGATTTTTTGGTAAGTTGTTTGCAGGGTGGGTCAAAAGTTTTGCAAAGCGTATTATTACCGTCTCAATGAACCAGGTGTTATCCCAAACAGCCTGCGGAAAGCGGTAATAAAATTAGTAGTGCGGGGGTATCCAACCAGTGAGGCTATTTCTTTGATAGGTTTATTGGTATGCAGAATGAGTTGTTTAGCATGTTGCATTTTTTGTTCCATCAACCACTCAAATATTCCACTATGAAAATATTTTCTAAACCCGGATTTTAATTTAAACTCATTTAATGCTACTTGTTTTGATAGCGACCTAATGGAGGGTGGTTTTTTGTCGATGTGATTTTCAAGTATGGTACGGGCTGCATGAATCCTTGCTGCTTCGAATGGAGTAAAGTGATATGATTTAATATCCCTTTTGAAGGAAGTTTCAAGTAATTGGTATAATAGTTCCCGAACTTTTATGTCATAGTAAAATTGCCTGGTTGTTTCATCATAAGGGCAATCAAGAATTTGGTTAGTTATTTCTTTCATCGAAGGAATTGACCATCCACCCTTGCCATTCAAGATTGTTTGAGGCGACCCATGCAGTAACTGTTGTAGTTCTGGAAAAAATGGAACCAACTCCTGCAGTAATTTAGGGGAATAAAAAAAGTCAATTGTTCTGAAATCTTCATTCTTTTCGAAAAGTACACTGCAATTAGTTTCTTTGGTTAAGTAGCAGAGGTATTGATCTTTCCTTAAATGAAATTTACCAATGTTGTTTAATTCTTTCCTGGCATCATTTTTTAGTATGAAATTACTATACAGGCCGTATTGTTCGGCCCATCCCTTTGCAAAAATCTTTTTAAGAAGCCGGCCTGAACTTAATCTAATAAAATAATCAACACCCGTTAATTGTTGCAATACAACTTCTGCATGATTTGTCTTGGTTGATACAGCAGTAGAGCCTCTAAGAAGGGGGCCACTATAATCTGGTGGCAGTCCCGGCTGGAACTCAAGTATTGAATCATTCGGTAAATTAAGTTCTATATTATTCATAGGTGCCATATTTACACTCTCATGCCGGACTTTTGAGATAATTTAGGGCGTCGTACCAACTATAAAGTTAATTTTTTAAAGTGAATAACTCAAATGTGGCTTCTGAAATATTGACAGACATGCTATTTTTAGTAAAGATGAATACTGTTTACATAAAGAATATGGTTTGCAACCGCTGCATTTTAGTTGTAGAGCAGGAACTGGATAAACTAAAGCTTGTTGCCAATTCTGTGGTATTAGGTGAAGTACAATTAAAGGAAGAACCATCTGAAAAGCAATTGACACAATTGAAAATAAATCTTTCGGCTCTTGGATTTGAAGTATTAGATGATAGTAGGAAAAAACTGATTGAGAGAATTAAAAATATTATCATTGAGCAAGTACATCATATTTCAATAAATGAGCAGAATAATTTTTCTGAAATACTGTCTAAAAAACTGAATAAAGATTATAGCTATCTCAGCGGTTTATTCTCTGAAGTAGAAAGCATTACTATTGAGAAATATATTATCAATCAAAAAATAGAAAAAGCGAAAGAACTCATCATCTACAATGAAATGAATGTAAGTGAGATTGCAATACAATTAGGTTATAGCAGTGTTGCACATCTTTCTGCTCAGTTTAAAAAGGTAACAGGACTTACGCCAAGCCATTTTAAAAAAGTTGGTGGAACAAAGAGAATACCATTAGACAAACTATAAAAAAGGGAAAATGAAAATATTTGCCTACGGTTCTAATATGAATGTCAACCGCCTGAAACAAAGGGTGCCCTCCGCTGTAAAAGTTTGTAATGCTTCATTAGCTGGGTACAAGTTTTCATTTAATAAAAGAAGTAACGATGGTTCAGGAAAGGGAAATATACAACAAACTAATATTGATGGTGATACCGTAGTAGGTGTGGTGTTCGAAATTAATGAAGCGGAGAAGCCTGCATTGGATGCAGCTGAAGGATTAGGGAGCGGTTATAACCAGGCAGTAGTCGACTTGAGGGACGAGAATGGCGAAACTTTTAAGGCACAGGTTTACATAGCAGATGAAAGTGCAGTTGATAATGCACTATTGCCTTATGACTGGTATAAGGAATTTGTAGTTACGGGCGCTGAGCAGAATGAGTTGCCTCCAAAGTATGTTGAAAACATCAGAAAATTTGCTTTTACAGCCGATACTGACGTAGAAAGAAAGCAAAGGTAGTCAGCGATTTTAAAAGGAACAACCAACACCAAAATACTGTAAATCATTACCAGAATTATGTAAACAACCCTTGGAATAAATGAGTAGCTTTGTATTGTAGCTAACAAACTCAGTCTTTGAGAAAACTTAGTTTTTTTCTCAATTTAACAAGTTTTAAAAATGAAAAAGATTGCCCTTGTATTATTGATTTGTGTTTATGCACTCTCCAGCTTTGAAGTGGGTATAAAGCAATTCTATTGCTGTGGCAAACTAAAATCAACCACTATCAGTTTTGTACAGGAGATTAAAGGAAAGTGCGGTAAAGGAGATGAAAAGAGCGAGTGCTGCTGGACTAAATTCAAGAGTTTAAAAGTAAAAGACACCCATATAGCTGCTGCTGATGTAAGCAATCCTGTTAAGCATTTTACGGACCTTCATTTATTTACACCTTCTTTTGAGGTGACAGCGTTGGCAAATGAGCCAATCGATATTGCCAATCCAAGCCATGCTCCACCGGCACATCATGGTATTCCTGTCTATATTCTCAACTGCAATTTTCGTATTTGATTTCTACTTCTTCTTGTAATACCTGGCATTCTGCCGGTAATGGGCACATTATTAATTAGCCCCTTTTCAAATTCAATTTTACTGGTTTCAAAATAAATAAAACTGCCTGTAGCAGTTAGCATTTCAATTATTCACAATAAAAATTAAATAAAATGAAAACGATTAAATTATTTTTTGCAATGCTGTTTGCATTTGCAATATTTCAATCAGCCAATGCACAAAGTGATAAGACACAAAGAGAATTTGGCATAAAAACAGAAAAAATCAAAGTGTCCGGCACATGCAGTATGGATAAACGGCGTATTGAAACCGCTGCCAATGCAATAGATGGTGTAAAGTCTGCTGTTTGGGACGAGTACACACAGTTGCTTACTTTAAAATACAGTGTATTTAAAAAGGATGCAGCAGATAATGTTCAAAAGAAAATTGCATCCGTGGGTAATGACACAGAAAAGTACCGGGCAGATGATACAGCATATTTAAAACTTCCCGATTGCTGCCGTTATCAACGAAAACAATCTTAATTATTCTGAAAACAGCGGAGATGAAAACTTACTCCTGGCCAATGCACCAAATGTAACAAACGATAAACCGGGCAAATATTCTAAACGAAATATGAACGTGATGGAAGTAAAGAAAGAATCTTAAAAAAGCTTAATCAGCAGGAGCATTGGAGAAGTATTTTATTTCTTCAATGCTTTTTTAGAATAACAACAACCCAAAATTGTATAAATTCATTCCACGATTGTATAAGAGGTGAGGCATAATGTGAAATTAACTTTGCAATCAAAATATAATTACCATGACACATACATATAAAGTTAACGGAATGACGTGCGGAAGTTGCCAGGCAAAAGTACAAGGCTTGTTATCAAAAGTTACCGGCGTTAAAAATATCAATATTGATTTGGCGAAAGGCGAAGCAGCAATTGAAATGGATAGACATATTGCAACAGATGATCTAAAAGCAGCGTTGAAAGATTACCCAAAATATCAATTATCAGAGGATTATCCCAAGCAACAAATAATTGCTCCTGTTTTAACTGAAGAAGAAACAAAATCATGGATAGAAACTTACAAACCTATCCTGATTATATTTGGATATATTATTGGCATTACACTATTGGTTGAATATATGAACGGAGAGTTTAGCTGGATGCGTTGGATGAATCATTTTATGGCTGGCTTCTTTTTGGTCTTTTCTTTTTTCAAATTGCTAAATCTAAAAGGATTCACGGAAAGCTATGCCATGTATGATATTGTAGCAAAGAAATGGAATGGCTGGGGCCGTGTATATGTATTTACAGAGCTGGCTTTGGGCATAGCCTTTCTTACAGGGTTCAATCCTATCCTCACCAATACTGTTGCCTTTACCGTGATGACGGTGAGCATCATTGGTGTGCTGCAAAGTATATTTAATAAACGTAAAATAAAATGTGCATGCCTTGGGGATGTTTTTAATCTGCCCATGAGTACAGTAACAATTATTGAAGACCTTTTAATGATTATAATGAGCTTAACAATGCTTGCCTCTCTTTTATAGCTATATGGGGTAAAGTCACCTTCCAATCTGACTGAAGTCATATTTTATTAGCAGTATTTTAAGTCTTTTTGTATACTGAAAATAAGTATTTGCTCTTTCCTAAAGGGCCCAGCTTACATAAAAAATGAAAAAGATTATCGTAACCATATTAGCCATAGCCTACCTCGGTACCTCCACAGGTGCAATGGTAAACATGCACTATTGCATGGGTAAACTGGCAAATTGGAGCCTTGGTAATCATGGTTCCAGAACCTGCGGCAAATGCGGCATGGAAAAGCAAAATAAAGGTTGCTGTAAAGATGAAAGCAAGTTTGTTAAGAGCCAAACAGACCAGCAAACTACAGTGTCTGTTTTTCATCTCCTTCAGATAGTTACTGTTTCATTACCAGTTTCCTTTTTTGAAATACCTTCTGTTGACATTTTTACGATATCAAAAGAGAATCCAATTAGCCATGCACCCCCTCGGAATAGTGATGTAGCGGTTTACATCCGCAACTGTGTCTTCTTAATATAGACTTTATATTTCTCAAAAAGCCAGGCACAATATTGCCAGGCTTTTTGCATTTCTGTATGCCAAATCAAAGTGCCTGATTTATTAAAATAAAAAAATTACTAAAATGAAATCTTTAAAAATGCTGATGATGGCAGCTTTAACCATCCTGACAATTTCGGTTGTTGCACAAAACAGTACAACCAAACCTCCAAAGGAGCAATTGTCAATATCTAAAAAGGAACAAATGAAAATGGAAGTGATGAAAATACAGCCTGCCACTCCAAAATATATTACCACAGGCGACTATTCAAAAGGCGCATTCGTTACAAACCTGTCCCTAAAAGAGCAAATGAAAAGAAATGTGATGAAATTGAATAGTGTTAACAGTTATCAGGACGTTGCCGTTAATAAACCCGGTAAGTGTCCTGCATGCCTTAACGTATTAAATCTTTCACCCAAGGAGCAAATGAAAATGAAAGTAATGGATCTGTACAACTGTCCAATGAGTTTAGGTTCGGCAACCGATAAGGCTGGTAAATGTTCTATATGTGGCATGGATTTAACAGCAGTAAAAAATAAATAAAAAAACAAGCGGGCAGTTCTTATGGTTCACTATGATTACAAAGAAGAACTGATATACAAAATTGTGAGCAATAATACATGCCACTTTTTAAATCACTTGTTATTGTTGTTTACAAATCTTGGGAAGTGGCTCTGCAATGGGCTTAAATGAATTTGCTGGATATGGTATGTTAGGATTGGTTGCTTTTACAACCAGCAGCATTGCCAGTAATTATGGACTAAGGCCATATCCTTTTATTATAGGAATTGCTTTTGTTATTTTAGGAACATTATTATCCTGGCTATTTGTAAAAGATACCCGTGCCCATGTAAATAAAGAAACTCAACTAAATGGCAGCGTTCCTCCTTTAAAAAATGTATTTAAGGAAACAAGCTGGTTGAATAATAATTTAGGATCGGTAACTCAAGCCGGTTTAATTAATAACCTGAACGATGCAATGATTTGGGGCATACTGCCGGTGTTGCTGGCACAAAGAGGTTTTGGTATTGCACAGATTGGAATTATAACCGCTGTTTACCCGGCAGCGTGGGGATTAGGACAGTTGATAACAGGAAAACTGGCTGACATCTATTGCAAAAAGGACTTGTTGTTTTGGGGAATGTTGTTACAGGGCATCGCCATTATACTGATAATATTTTCAAGCAGCATTGCTCATTATATTGCCATCTCAGTTATTCTTGGAATAGGCACCGCAATTGTTTATCCTACTTTTTTGGCAAGCATTGCAGAAGATACCAACCCACAGCAACGGGCAAAAAGTTTAGGTGTATTTAGATTTTGGAGAGACTTAGGCTATGTAATAGGAGCATTGCTTACAGGAGTATTCACCGATTTTTTTAGTATCGAATTTTCTATTGCTCTTATTGGAGTGCTAACTATTCTGTCATCAGTTATTATTGTTTACCGGATGTATTGTAAGCAGCAGGTAAAAAGGGTTTTTAGAAATGCAAAAAACCTTTTGCAAAATAAAGATGCAAATGTTGTTCGGGTTTAATCATTATTAAAACTGATGATGTTGAGTTCTTTTAAAATTTCAAAAACCAATACGATAAACTGGGCATAGTATTTTATCTCCCATGATTCACCAATTTTATATTGGCAGCCAATTTCTATAATGCTTTTTGTTCCATCCATCAGCACTACTTCTATAAAATCAATATCAGCTTCATTAAAATGTTTTATTTTATTATTCAGTATCCGGAAATATTTAAACTCAGGGAACCGTTTTTCGATAGCAGCGGTGTCGAATACTTTATTATCGGTAGCCTTGTAAATGCTTTCCACCAAATGATACATACTGGTATGCAATGCTTTTATTTTAGGAACAATGGCATTGAATTTTTCTTTACTTTCGGGTGAGGCGAAATGATTTTTCTTATCAAGTTCCATTATACTTACTGCTGTTGCTTTACTATCTTTTACATTAACTTCATACAATTCACCAATTTGATTTAATACAAACTCCACATCATGGTATAGATAATAACCTTCCTTTAAACTGTATATAGACATAGGGCAAATTTCAGGTAAAATGAAACAACTTTAATAAGCTTTGTTGCCGCTTAATAATTGTAAGTAAAGTATAAATGTTTATTCCGTTCCCTGCCGGTCGGGCTTTTCACTACATTCTTCTTACCAGAAGGATTTCCGTTTCTATCCCTAACGGATTCTTCTAAAGATTTACAAAACGAAAAGTGATAAAAAAATTGAGCCAGCCCCGACACAGTACACCCGTCTTATTTCTTTTACGCCTGCGGCAAATAAGCCGGGAGAACTGCGCCGGATAATGATATTGGTCATTGAGATTACCTCGTACCTCACTAAACACAATTCAAGAAATCTCAATACAAATTCGAGAGTCCTTAAATCAAAGCTTTCTTATTCAGTTTTATAAGCTGCCCCAATGATTTTGTATTGACTTGTCTATAAAATTAAACTGTCTTCAAAGTTTTTTGATTGTTCAGAAGCATTAAAATTGCTTTCTCGGCTCTTACCTGTCTTGTCGCTTCCTGTTTGGCAGAACCTACCCAATCACAATACCCTTGTTTGTATGAGTTTGTGAGTGTTTCAAAAAATGTTTTCGCTTGTTTGTCTTTGTCAAGTAATAATTGAAGTTCATTTGGAACGCCTTCAATGTGTTCACCTTTTTTAAGCATAGTTGTTTATAAATGCAAGGTCGTAAAATGTTTTTAAAAGTGCTGAAGTGTGTCACATGGTGTTGCCTAATGTTACCTATAGTATTAATCAGAATAAGCCCAACTGTTTTCCCTTATTAATAAAGTCGTCAATTGTTTTAATTGATTTCATTTCTTCTTCCGACATAGGGTTTTCAGCAAACTCTTTGGTATGCATATAACTATTTAAAGAACTGTCGTCACCCAAAATAAATTTATCTGCCTTACGAAATTGTTCTGAGTTTGATATTAATTGTTCCGATTTGCAATAATTGCCAGTTACATTGTGTCTGACAATTTGATGTCTTAAACTTTCGTCAGCGTCTGGCATTAAGAAAAGCATAGTTTTTTTATCTATTGGCAGTTTCATAATATTACCCGGGTCGAAAGGCATTATATCTTCCCCTTTTATATTTTGTAAAACTACTGGATTGTCGCTTGTAATAAATTCACAACCATCGTCAACCAACGTAGAAAGATAAATATTGTCACTTTTAATTCTTACCTGAATTAGCTTTAATGCTACTTCAAGTTGTGTCATGACTTGCGTAGGTCTGTTTTCAATTTTATTTTCTTTTAAAAATTCTTCTAAATTTTTATCCTTGATTGAAATATTTGTTCCCTCATAATTAAAGTAGTCTTTACCTGTCTGCTCACACAATAGAAACATTTGAGTATATACTCGTTTCATCAAATCATTATGCTGATTTATCCATTTTGTAGTGCGATAAAACATAGTTACAACAGTGGAGATTATCCGTTCACGTTCTTCAGGTGTTAACGTCTTTTTAGCTGGGTCTTTAAGTATCCCATAAATACCATTGTAGTATTGCTCAATTTCATCAGAATAGAACTTTTCTATCAGCATTTTTTCTTCATAGGTTTCACCCGGAAGAGTATACAAATTTCTTTCAAGGCAAATATTTGTTGTATTAATTCCAAAAATCTTATCCGCTTTGGCTTCTTCAATTGACAATGCTTTAATATAAAATTCTTCACCTTTTGGCATCGCAAAGTTTTTCAAATAAGTACGAGGTATGTAATGTTGCCTCTTAACTAATTGTTGTATCATAGAAGGTGATTGAAATATTGTAAGCTAATATTGTTTGCTGGTAGATTTTCTATTTAATGAAATCCAGGTAACCGCTTTTTTGTAATGAACTTTCTATTTCTTGACGAGTTAGGCTCTTTGTTAAGGAATTTAAAATGTCGTTTGCTAATGTTTCAATTGCTATCCAAGTTTGCCTTTGTCTTAACAGGCTTACAATACTACCTAAAGTTTCATTAACATAATTAGGATTATGTTCTCTGTCGATTGTTGAAAGTAAATGGTGAATACTGCTAACTCTTATTAAGTCTGGTCCGACTATTTCAATTGGCAAATCCCCTTCAAATTCAACACCCGCTTTATACAATGCTTCACTAACAGGTCCACCTAATAATGTGCCACTAATTTTGAACGCAACTTGAGGTGCCACAGCCTTAACATTTGCTGGCAATGAACCAAATATTTCCGGGTATTCTGAAAAATTCACGAGAGAAGCTATTAATTCAGTCATAGAATTATTCCCGTAATCAAATTTTGTAAATCCATTGCCTGAACCATCTTGCAAAATTGTGACACTATCGCACTTATATCTTGATAAGTATGCAATTACGATATGGCCACTTTCGTGAAAGGCACATTGTTCATATAAGGCATTATTCATTTTTTGTCTTTTGAAAAGTGATGTGATTTTTTTTCTAATGTTCATTTTGAAAAGGGGGTTGGAATACTTGCAGCAGCTCTTTTATTGCCAAAACCTATTATTGTCAATCTTGTAGCAATACAACTAAGATACCGTTTATTTTAAGCAATTTTATTCAGGCTTCGGGCTTGTCATTTATCCCTGATTACAATAAATTTACTCAACCAGAATTTACAAATACGGTTACAGAGTTTCATTTATTATTGCAGTAGCCCCGGCACAGTAAAACTTTGCTTGAAGTCACTCCGCTGTTAAAACTTGTCGCCATTCTTTAAGTTTTTTGAACGTGTTTAACGTGTGTGACGGACTTGTTGAAGGTAAAGTTTTTAGTGTCAAGCCGTAAAGTATAGTCAATTGTTTGAAGCAACTGTCAAAATATTTTTCTGCTTTCTGTCCGTTGAAAATGATAGTTTTAATTTTCGGATGTCGGGTCAAAAAATCTTCGAAGTCATTTTTAATTTCATTTTTTATTGCGTTATCAAGACTACCTTTTCTGTCGCAATACTGCAGTACATCCCACAATGCGATTTTATTTTTTAGTAATAAAGCTGCTTTGTCTTTGTATAACAGGTTCTCAACTGTGTCACTTTTGTGTGTAGTGTCAAATATTCTTGCGATAATGTCCCAAAATGTATTGTCTGGATGCCCATAATATTCTTGCTTATCTAATGATGCAACTCCTGGCATTGTACCAAGAATCATTTTGATACATTCATTATCAACAATTGGGTCAAACGATTTTATTGTTGTGTCTGTAAGCATTGTCCTTGTGTGAATAGTGTGAAAATTTTCTTCCAAACATTAATTTAAAATGTTTCATTCGTTTCTTGAGCCGAATTAATTATGTCCAACTCATATATTGCTAAAGCCAACATTAAAAACTTGTCGCAATACAACTAAGATACAGCGTATTTACGAAAGTTCATTCAGGCTTCTCCCTGTCATTTATTCCTGATTATAGTAAATGACTTTAGCCAGAATTTACAACATGGTTACAGAGTTTTCATTTATCATGTTAACAGACCCGGGACAGTACAACCGTCTTATTTCTTTTACGCCTGCGGCAAATAAGCCGGGAGAACTGCCCTGGACAATGATATTGGTCATTGAGATTGGCTCGTTCCTCACCAAACACAATTCCAGCTACTTCAAATTGTAAAGACACTTCTAAGCAGACTTTATAAAAATCTACTTAAAAAACTCCTTCATCCTTATCTGTCGCAAATTTCTTGACAGGCTTTGTCAAAAGCAAGGTCTGCACCTGCATTGCATTTCGGTTGGCCACGGGTTTTGCAAAAACAATCTCCACCCCGGTTTGGCCTCCTTCGGAGATATATCTGTGGGGTAGTATTCTTTTTACAAAAACCTTGCTTTTACCAAACCCTGTTTCAAGGCCGGGTTGCTACGATTAGAACGAACGAGGCTTATGCCGGGTTAATTAACATTTTAAACAATTAAAATTTACAAGCATGGAAATGACAGCAAGATTAACAGGTGATGCAAAAATCAGCACCCTGAAAAACGACAGGCAGGTAGTAAACTTTTGCGTAGCAATTAATGACAGCTACAAAGCAAAGGGCAGTAATGAACCAACAAAAGTTGTAACCTATGTGCAGTGTGATTATTGGGTTAACCCCGGTGTTGCACTGTACCTGACCAAAGGTAAATTGGTAGAGTTACAAGGCCGTGTTGGAGTAAATGCTTACATCGGTAAAGATGGCGAAGCCAAAGCCACATTAACCTTTCATGTAAACACTATTAAACTGCATGGTAAAGCAAGTGCTAAAGATGAAATACCAGTTAAAGAGAATGCAGGAACAATTTTAGAACCTGCAGACGACTTACCATTTTAAAACAGAAAGCAAAAGGCATTGGCAAAAATGCTGATGCCCACTTTTAAAATCACTTTTCAAAATTTAAAATTTACAATCATGGCACACAATTTAAATTTCAACGAACAAACAGGTAAACATAGTTTCTTTTCAGTAAAAGAAAAAGCCTGGCATGG
>JAYTTM010000345.1:0-1905 GCA_043745055.1 Chitinophagaceae bacterium
CCTTTAGGGGATGGGGGCAAACTCCGTCCACTTTACCTCGCTCTGTCCCGAAGCAACCACTGTGTCTATAAATGCCATACCCCTTATTCCATCCTCCACCCCGGGAAAATCTGCAGCTTCTTTTGGAGCAGTGGTTCCATCAATTTTTGCACCAAGCGTTACAGCAAAATTGCGGTAAATATTTGCAAAAGCTTCAAGGTATCCCTCCGGATGGCCACCCGGTGTACGGCAGTTAGCCACTGCATAACTCGACAAACGATCGCCGTAGTTACCGCCTGCTCTCAATATTTGCGTAGGCGCATCCAGCCATTTTACGAGTAAAGTATTTGGTTCGTGCTGAGCCCATTCCAATCCTCCTTTTTCGCCATACACTCTTATCTTTAAAGCATTCTCTTCACCTGCTGCAACCTGAGATGCCATTAAAACACCTGCGGCGCCATTATCAAATTTAAGCAGCACGTTACCGTCATCATCCAAAGCCCTGCCAGGAACCATCACATTTAAATCTGCACAGAGATGCGTAATTTTTAATCCGGTGATGTATTCAGCTAAATGTGCTGCATGTGTACCAATATCTCCAATACAGCCAGCTTTACCACTCTTGCTGGGATCTGTACGCCAGGCCGCCTGAGCATTGCCTTCCCTTTCACTTAATTTGCTCAACCAGCCTTGCGGATATTCTACCCACACTTTTCTTACCTTCCCAAGCACCCCATCGTTGACCATTGCTTTAGCCTGCTTTACCATTGGATAGCCGGAATAAGTATGCGTTAAGCAAAGCAGTAAACCAGTTTTTTCAACTATTTCTTTTAATTCAATAGCTTCGGCCAAATTAAAGGTGATAGGTTTTTCTATCACAATGTTAAAACCCTTTAGCAGCGCCATTTTTGCCGGGGCAAAATGGGCAAAATTGGGTGTTACAATCGTAACAAAATCCATTCGTATGTCTGCAGGCAGCAGGCTTTCTTTCTCCAGCATCTCTTCATAATTGAGATATGTTCTTTCAGGGGATAAAAATAAGGCCTCACCGGATTCCTTTGCAATTGCAGGATTGATACTTAAAGCGCCACAAACTATTTCTACCAAACCATCCATATTAAAGGCCAGCCTGTGTATTGCACCAATAAAGGCATCCTTACCACCACCAATCATGCCCATCCGTAGTTTTCTTTTCATATTTTAACAATGTTTTAATTAAGCAATTTATAGAGAGAAAATTTTAACAAGTTTACGAATAAGATTTCTTTACCAGACGGTTTTTTTTAAAGCGTGTAATGGACTCTGGCTTTATTGACTGATTTTTATCCAATCATAATACTAAAATGATTCCTTCTGTTTGGTAAAGGCATACCAGCAATGTTTTTTTCTCAATTGGTTTTTTATCAGAAGAAAAAATTACTTTTAACGCTGTAATTCGATTGCTAATTTAAAATCTCCAAAATCCACAAGCAAGATTTTTAAAAATCTGCTTTATTCTAAAATATGAAAGAATTATCCTTCCGGAAAAATGTACCAAAAATCTTATCAGGTGGTGCTATAACTTTTTCTTTGATATTTGTTTTGTACTTCTTACAATTATCAATCAATGTAACCAGATTATCTTTTTTTTAAACAACCAATATTATGCAGCTTTTAACTGCTATTGTTTTTTTTTAAAAATCTTAATAGTTTAAATAATAAATTAAAACCAATTATTCAATATGCCTGAAAACATTGTTTACGATGCCATCGTTATCGGATCTGGAATCAGCGGCGGATGGGCCGCAAAGGAATTAACAGAAAAAGGATTAAAAGTATTGATGCTGGAAAGAGGCCGCGATATTGAGCATATTAAAGATTATGTAAATGCCGGTAAAGATGTATGGGATTTTCCTCACAGGGATAAGCCCACACAGCAAATGAAAA
>JAYTTM010000346.1:0-1904 GCA_043745055.1 Chitinophagaceae bacterium
CTAGCTCAAAAAAGATGGTCTATTCTATTCAATCAAGATCAACAACTTATCAGAACAATTCCAGTGAGGAAAAAAGAATCTGCAAATAATACCCACAATACAATAATCGATATAGAATTTCAATAGTATTCACCTATCTCACAGACTAACTCCCATATACCTCCTATGTAAAGGTATACGCTGCATTCCAGCAGAAAAATTTTGCATTAATTGGTTAATATGTTTTTGAATCTCATTTCATAAGTAATCGTTTTAATCACAGGTGGTTAACCTCCTATAAGCAGTCAGTCGGAGCCGCTGCAATTCTTTATTATTCCAAAAGTAAAAGTATAAGGCTGCACACTATGTGAAGCAGTATGTTGCAACTGCAGGAACATAAAAGCAGTCCCTATACCTGTTTTTCTTACCTTTCTGTGATGTCAATAATCATTATTTCAAAAGAACTTTTTTAACTTTACTTACCAGCCCCAAGAGGAAGCAGGCTCTGCTGAAGAGCAACCTGACAGCAATAAGGCTGATGCTTATACGATAGATGGAGCTGAGCGATCGGCTCCTTTTTGTTTATTATCGGTTTGCACCATGGCTTAAAAAACTTATTAATAATTGATCTGCTACGCTATCACTCCCTTCTGGTATGGCGTGCCACTCAACAATACTGCCCGTAATCTGCGTAACAATTTACGAGCAATACGGATAATGGCCTGGTTTGCTTTCATGCGTTTGATTAACTGACCATAACTCTCCAATAATGCCGGATCTGTCCGTATAGCTATCCATGCTGCTTCAACCAAGGCACTTCTTAATTGTTTATGCCGCCTGCATGTAATGCCACGATCCTGCTCTGTATCCCCACTACTATTGGTATCAGGACAAAAACCTACAAAATCATTCAGTGCATCAAACCCTTTAAAACGACTTACATCACCTATTTCCAGTAAAAACAGCATAGCCGTTGTTGGTCCCATCCCGGGCACACTCATTACTAACTTTGCTTTATCCCCATATTTACCTGTTCTCAGTTCACGTAATTTCTTCTCTATCTTTAATAGTAACTGCCTCAAAATTTTTATTTGTTCCAACATCAACAAAAGGCTGTCTTTCAACAACTCATCTTTAGCTGCTTGCTCCACTATCCATTTCAGAAAATTGTTGCTCCAGTTATTCTTTGCATATTCTTCCGGTATTGATATCCCATGGAATTTCAATAAACTTTTTAACCGATTCTTACTCCTATTAATATCGCCTACCACGCTCTTGCGATAACGCATTAGGCTGCGTTCTTTTTGATTATCTTCCTGAGGAACATGAATGCCTTTTAAATCACCGGATGCATGATGCTGGGCCAGCTTCATGGCATCCACTTTATCTGTTTTACGCCTCCTTTCCTTATCGTTAGTAGACACGTCTGCCGCATGAACCACTATACATTCCATACCAGCTGCTGTCAATGCTCGCTGTAATGTAAAGCCCCAAGCAGAACTCTCATACACACATTTAAACTGAGCACCGGGATAATGGCTTCGCAAATGCTGAATCAATCCCTCACTGCTACTGTTCATCCGGTGATTACCTAGGCATATGCCATTATGAATCTTGGCTACTTGATAATCTTTTTGATGCACATCTATACCCACATAAATGATCTTGCCTTCATAATCAATTATGTTTCTACCTTTGATCTGGGTTTCGGTTGTGGCTGAAGTTTGCTTTTTCATATTTATTTATTTTTTAGCAAAATTCTTCATTACAGCCGATATTCGGACTGTTGTCGCACCGAAACCTTTTACATATAGACTATGTGTTAAGAAAGGGTAAACAATAACTACTTTTTAATAATAGCATCCTTTAGCTTCGACTCTCCAAAACTAAAATACAAAGTTGCAGAAAAGGAAATCAGAAAATAA
>JAYTTM010000347.1:0-1902 GCA_043745055.1 Chitinophagaceae bacterium
AAGGAAAGTACAGGGTAAGTGTAACCAATATTGAAGTAACGGATGGTGAGCAGCAACTAACTGTAACTGATGATGCACCTGAAAATGCTTTGCCATTTAATGGGCTAAAGAGATTAGCTCCTTTAAATATTGAAAAGATAAACAGGCAACCCGTTGGTACTTTTGATACTAAAAAACTGGTGCTGTTGCTTGTTGATAATAAAATAAGTTTTGTTGAAACAAAAAGCAATGTAGCAGCCAATAAAAAAAATAAAATTTATAAACTATCCCGATTTTCTATTACGCCTTTCTTTTCGCCAGATATTGCCTGGTACAATTTGCAGGAAGGCAAGACTAACAACCAGTCGGATAATTTAGCAGAAATTGAAAGGAGTGAAAAGCATGAATTTTCTTTGACTGCAGGTGTAATGGCTGATTATAAGCTAAGTAAACATTGGACACTCCAATCAGGGCTTACTTATTCTAATACAAATATTACTGTACAGCCCCAAACTATTTATGCTCAAAATGATAATTCAGGTGCTATAAAGTATCGTATCAATACTTCGTCGGGATATGGATATGTGTTGCCTTCTTTTAGCAGTAGCCCTGCAATAGGCGATAGCTTGTATGCTTTCACTTCGGCTCACTCTATCAATTATATTGGAGTTCCTCTTGCATTAAAATATAACATTGCAAAGGGGAAATTCAATTTTAATATTATGGCTGGATTTTCTACCAATTTTTTAACCGGGGGCAAAATTGAAACATCTATAGGGCATGGCTTTAGTAGTGAAACAGAAGTTGTAAATAAGTTGCAGGGGTTAAAGAAAATATATTTTACTGGTTTAGCTGGCGTAGGTGTTGACTATTCGATAGATAAAAGAATTGCATTAAGCTTTGCCCCCACATACAGGTTTGCATTAAGTTCTATTAATCAAAATACTGCTGTAAGATCCTATCCCAATTCTTTAGGATTGTCAATAGGATTAAAAATTGGGTTGTAAATGTTTGTGGGTGAAATACTTTTCTATTTATTTCTTCTACTACTTATAATTGCTTTATTTATAGGGGTTCTAAAACTTTTGCTGGGTAAAAATAGATTTCCCCAACATAAAGTATTACAATACGAGAAGCTTGATATACTTAAAAGCGAAATAACAATCGTTTCAGTTGAAACGTTTGAACAGGAAATTGCAAAGCTTACCGAAAACGGTTATGAGTTTACTGTTTTAGCCGAACTATATGCTTTTGTTGAATACCAAATTCAATTCTCCGAAAAGGCATTTGTGATTTTTATGAGTTATGATATAGCTGAAGACACAAAACCGCTGGCAAAAAAATTATTTAATCAGCATCGGGACGTAATTTTTTTTTGGCCGGTTTTTAGAATCACTACAGACCTATAAGTATCTGCATAATAAAAGTTGCTGCCAGCAGTTGGGCAAGATTTAGGGTAACTGTATCAATTTTTCAAAAATACTTTACAGTTACCCAACCAATTAATAAGATAATAGCTACTCACTTGAAAAGACATGAATGGAACAATTCTATAGAAGCGAAAAATTAATTTTCTGCATTTTTATTTTCAATCATCTAAAAAAATAAGTATGAAAACAATCAGCTTAAAAGCATTTAATGTAATTGGAATAACTTTTATAATGCTGTTTCTGGCAGTTTTTTTTTCTCTGTCTTTTTCTTCTTGTGAAAAAGATAAACACCACGAAACAGAAAATCTTTGCCCAGTGGTAGCCGAAAATTTGGTGCCACAAATAGTTAAGGATTCTTTTGTTGCAAGGTATCCGGCAACTATCGTAACAACATGGTTTTATAAAGACAGTTCAAGCTATTGTGCCTTATTTACAATTTCTTCTGTTGAAAAATTGGCACAGTTTGCTATAAATGGAACTTTTATTAAGGAGG
>JAYTTM010000348.1:0-1900 GCA_043745055.1 Chitinophagaceae bacterium
ATTAAAATTTACTTAAATTTACTTAATTTGTTTTATACCTCGTTTCTTTTTGTTCAGGTTTTATATACCCAACGATTCGGCTTTAAAAAACTCAATAAAACAAAGTCTTATTTTTTTTCCAAAACATTTTTTCAAAATCAAATTTTACGGCACAATCTAACAGGCTATTTAAAGCGCCTGGCAATAGCCTGCTGCTTATTTTAGCAAACACTAACCAATAGCTAATTAAACTCCTCCATTCAATAAATCAGTTCCATTACCTCAATAGCTATAACTATGTTTGCCCAAGAATAAACTGTTACACTATATCCGAAAATTTATACGGCAGAAAAGCATTGGATATTTTACTTTTACAATTTTACTTTCCCCGGAAATAAATGTATTACGAAAGCTTATTTGGGTATTGCATTTTAAATAAAAAAGCACTAAAATTACATACGGTCAAAAAAGTTTCTACTAACAAATAAGTAAGCAGCATTGCCATAACTGATTATAGAATTATATTCAACCTAGTTAGCTGCGTTTTAATTTATAGTTGTTGAATACTCCCAATAAATCCTAAATAAAAACTTTATTCAAAAATATAAGTAACTATAAATTATAACATCAAAATAAAAAAAATGAAAAAGCTAGCACTATTTTTACTTTCAGTTACATTCATCTTTACATCAACCAATGCTAAAATACGCAGGGTTGGATTTTTTAGTAGTCCTGTCTCAGGTACTGATTATATTACTTTTGCTACAGCTTATACCGCAGCAGCTTCCGGAGATACCATATTGATGTTTCCTGGTACTACAATAAATGCTGTTATCAGTAAAAAACTAATCATAATTGGTCCGGGTAACTGGTTGGATCCCAATAGCTCTCCTGCTAAGGGAAATTCAAATCTGCAGGCATTTGCAGGAATAGCAACTTTAAGCAGTATAACTTTTGATCCCGGAAGTGATGGATCCCTGTTAACTGGTTTTTATGGAGGAACCGCTTATATAAGGGACAATAATATTACTATTGCCAGAAATTGCGAATTAGCAGTTACTATCACTTACAATCCTACCCCATCTACCATCAATAATCTTCAGGTAATTCAAAATTACAGGGTATCCATACAACAGTATTATAACAATGGCTCTAGTGCTACCAATATGAATATCAGCAATAATTTAATCAACTATTTTTCTACCCCCATTGGAAATACTTATAGCGGCAATATCTCCAATAATTTATGGGCATATGATGCCACATTAACCACTAATAATGTAAATGGCGGAAATACTACCATCACGGGCACAAACGGAATAGATTTAGGTAGTGGTGCCTACCTGCTACAGAATAATATTTTCTTATCTTATACCAATGTTTTGGCAGGCAGCAATTATAACTATTTCATATTCAACAACGGAGGAAATAGTACTTTTAACTATAATCTTGCACTGCAATCGGGCACTAGTATTAACTGGGGAGTAGGTACAGGGAACGTAATTACGCCGATAGCCAATGCGGCCAATGTATTTGCAGCTTTCCCTACTATTGGCACTACCAGTGCCGATGCAAGGTACCAGTTAAAAGCAGGCAGCCCGGCACTTACAGCGGGTGTTGGCGGCACCGCAATTGGCATGTTTGCTGGAGTTACCCCCTATAAATTATCCACCATTCCATCTATACCTACTATTTATGCATTGTCATCGCCGCAAGGCAATAACCCACCAGGCAACACCATACAAATAAAAGTAAGTACCAGGGGTAATAATTAATCAGCTTCATTAGAAAACACTTGGTTTGCTTTTATGATTTACTTGTGATACAAGTACTATAAAAAAATTAAAATGAAATTCTACCAACACAAAAAGCTGGTTTTGTTGAAATGGTTGCTGATTGCTGTTTACAGTTTTCAATCCTT
>JAYTTM010000349.1:0-1896 GCA_043745055.1 Chitinophagaceae bacterium
TATATTTCCGGTTATGACAAAAAAAGACAGTTTTATATACTCGGAAGTTTCCGAACCACACAGAATTAGAACGAAAAAGATTCTTAAACAACATCCGCAAATCCGTAATTTAATTGGTAAAAACCCCAACACTATTTTTGCAATAATTGGACTGGTTGCTTTGCAAATTGCATTGGCCTGGTTTCTGGCAGACAAGTCTTGGTGGCTGGTTGTTGGTATAGCCTATTTAATTGGTGCATTTGCAGATCATGCGTTGTTTGTTATGATTCATGAATGTGCCCACCGGTTGCTTTTTAAAAAGCCGGAAGCTAACAGGCTCGCTGGTATATTGGCTAATATGCCTCAATTATTTCCAAGTTCTGTTTCTTTTGAAAGATATCACATTAAACACCATTCATTTCAGGGCGTGCATGAACTGGATGCAGATTTACCCAATCATTGGGAAGCTAAATTAATCAACAACTATTTTATCGGTAAAATTCTCTGGTTACTTTTTTATCCGTTGTTCCAGGTATTTAGAATATCCCGTCTTAAAGAAATTAAACCTTTTGACGCCTGGGTAGCCTTAAACTGGGCTGTACAAATTGCTTTTATTGTAGCCATTACTATGTTATTAGGCCCTAAAGCAATTACTTTTCTATTATTAAGTTTTTTCTTTTCAGTAGGGCTGCACCCGTTGGGTGCAAGATGGATACAAGAGCATTATCTTACGCATGGTGAGCAGGAAACATATAGTTACTATGGCCCGCTGAATAATGTGGCTTTTAATGTAGGCTATCATAATGAGCATCATGATTTTCCTTCAATACCCTGGAACCGCCTGCCACAAATCAGGGAAGGTGCACCTTCATTTTACAACACATTGTTCTACCATACTTCCTGGACAAAGTTATTTTTTAGGTTTTTGTTTGATAAGGAAATTTCATTGTATTCCAGAATTGTAAGAAACGACAGAGGGAAGGTGAAATTAACAGATGAGTCAAAGCCGGATGTAGAGTTAGTGAACACTCACTAAATTTTGATAACAGTAATCATAACTGTATAAAGCTCTAAATATTAGAAAAGCCCTTTCTTTTAAAGAAAGGGCTTTTCTAATAGTACTATCTATATTACCATTTATCAACTTCAACATCGCTGCCATTGTCTAATTTTTCAGAATTTACTTGCACAGAAGGTTGTGTTTCTTCCACAGCTTGAATAGTTTCAGGCTGAGCCTCAACAGTTGCTTCTATTACTTCAACTGCTGGTGTTGCTGCTTCCGTTGATGGTTGTTGTACCTGTCCTTCCTCACCTTCGTAAGGTGTATCATGGTTAAAAGCATCAAAATCAAAATCAGGCATCAAATCAGTTTTTACGTAATCAACTGCTTCAATTAAACCTTTCACAAACTTGTTAAAGTCTTCTTTGTACAGGAAAATCTTGTGCCTGTCATAACCATCAGAATCAAAACGCTTTCGGCTCTCTGTAATGGTTAAATAATAATCGCTGCCCCGGGTTTCTCTCACATCAAAAAAGTAAGTTCTACGTTTGCCAGCCCTGATGCGTTTGCTATAAACGCTTTCCATTTTCTTGTCGTTGTTGTTGTCGTACGCCACAGTTTGTTTTTTTTAATTAAAAATCTTTTAGTTAGTAATGATGGCAAAGATAAAGGTGTTTTTGAAATAGCAAAATAATCGGCTGCATTTAAGATCCGATAGCTATCGGATGTCGCAGCATTTACCGGATACTTTGTTTTGCCGTTTAGGCGTTCAGACGTTTTTTTTCTCTGCTAACTCAACGCCATTATTTTGTTGTAAGAAAACCAGACTGCTTAAATAATTCTTAAACAACAGAATGCTCATTTTGCTGCTGTCGGTTATACATTTCAGTGTAGAAACCGTTTTTAGCCAATAATTC
>JAYTTM010000350.1:0-25854 GCA_043745055.1 Chitinophagaceae bacterium
GTTGCGGCAGAAGATAAAAAAGGAGACCACAAGTCACTGCAATGATATGCAGTTTGGCGGCGGAAGTTTCAATACCAATGCCCAAGATTTGAGAAAAATAAATTTTGGTTATTTGCCAATACAGAATATCAAAAAGCAGTGATAGTAAGGCTTTCAGGTAGTTGGGCAACAAGAGAGCATCAAATTTACAGTTACTTTCCGGTAATATTTGTAAACATTAGTAATTGCTTACTAAATTGTAAAGACCTCGCTTATTTAATCTTGCGACCGCATTTAGCGCTTTATAAACAATGATTTCATCACACGTATATTTGTCTAGTGGCTTAACATAACCCATTTTGAGTAACTCCTCATTTATGCATCTGCCATCGGGAAGGTAAGCATAAGCCAAAATCCTACTATAGACATCCACACTGTTTTTATCAGCACAGCGGTACAAAATTCTTGTGCCAACGGGGAGTAAAGCAACTAATATTTTTTTGGAAATTAAACCAAGCTGTATTAATAAATCACCGGGCACATGAGTTTCTCTTTCATCTTGTAAAAGCTTTTTACATTTGTTTATCTCTGGCGCATCTATACCCAATAATCTTATTTCAATTTCCTGATTTGAGGACTGATTTAGTAAATAAAACCCATCACCATCAACAATCCTGGTCACAATACCGTATTCGTAACGGTACATTGTTTTGTTTGCATTCATACAACCTATTTTACTTTATTCTGTCAATTGAATAAATAACCTCTCTATTGTAATTTAGTATTAGGAAGTTAATTAATAACAATTCAATTCAATACTATGGCAAAGCAAAAAGGTGTAATCAAATATGTCGGTACTCTCGGAGATATTAGGCATTTTAAAATCAAAGGTCTAGAAGGCTATTTTGCAGGAATGGTGGGAGGGCCAACTGGTGAGCAGGTTTTAACTGCACCTGCATTTGAACGGACCCGTGAAAACATGAATGAATTTGGCGGATCTGCCAGAGCTGGTAAAAGTGTGCGTAATGGTTTTTCTCAATTAATGAGTAAAATGTCGGATAGTCAGCTCACAGGTAGATTGACAGGCATCATGAAAAAAATTAACCTGGAAGATCAAACAGAAGCCAGGGGTTATCGTGCAATTGAAATTTCAACCCAAAGGAACTATATCAATGGGCTAGATTTTAATAAAAACATCAGTTTAAATAGTGTGTTGGCAGCACCCTATTCTTTAACACATCCTGTGACCAGAGATGCAGCTGATTTTGTACTGGCTGCTTTTAATCCTGCAAGTTTAATCATTGCACCACCTGGTTCAACTCATTTCAGATTGGTAAATGCATTAGCCATTGTATCAGATTTTGCGTATAACGATACGACTGGCACTTATGAACCTACCCAACCAGATTTCAATGAAATTTCTGATGTGCAATTCAGCGGCTATCTTGATTTAAGTGCTGCGATCCCTGCAACTACAGTAAGTGCCTTGTTAACTGCAACAGGTGCAATACCTGCAGATGTAACAATACTGCAAGCAGTAGGAATTGAATTTTATCAACAAGTCGGTCCAAATTACTATCAGTTTGCAAGTGGCAACTGCTTAAAGATCGTTGATGCATTTTAAGGTGTAGCATGATTCAGTGATAAAGGCTCAGGGGCACCTGGGCCTTTTTAAATTCAATTATTATGGAACACAGTAATGAAATAGCCGTACTCTTTGGGACCATCATCAGTTTATTGTTATCAGTAGTTGCTTACTTCATCCGGCAATTACATGGTGATTTTAGGAAGATGGAAAAGGATCTCATGGAAGTGAAATTAACTACGCAACTGATTAAAACAGAATTTAAGAGTAACCATGATTTACTTAACCTAAAAGTAGATTTTCTTGATAAGAGAATCACCATTATTGAAACCCATACTTTTAAAATTATCAGTCATGAGTAAACGAAATTTAACCTTCCTGCAAAGAATCCGGAAACCCACGCCTGTTTTTTTTAAAAAACTACGGAACATTGGATTGATCATTGGAGCCATTGCTGCTTCAATTATTACAGCTCCTGTTACCTTACCTACCATTGTAGTTAAAGTGGCTGGTTACCTCGTTGTAGCAAGTGGAGTATTGACAGTCGTTAGTCACACAGCAGTTGAAGAAGAATAGATAATACAATGCGTTATTATTTCTGAGCCTGGCCATTAGCCGGGTTTTTTCATTTAATGTGCATTCATGTATGAATCATGTCTGAATCAGATAGGAGGTAAGGGGTAAGCAATTTTCCGAAAAAATGCACTACCCTTAAAAGGGTAATGCACAAAGCTGACGGCGGCCTGATGGATAACACCAGATATACCAGCCAGACAATAACCGATAAACGGAAATACCTGCAATGGGCCTGTAATAAACCCGGTGCCTGCGGAAATGCTTACTGAAAACGGACTGCGGAACTGGTGGCACTGGAAAGGTGCTGTTGCTGAATGGACAAATAGCCAAACGCCTGCTGCTGATAATACGAAGTTGCTTTTGCATAATGTAAATTTTTTATAAGCGTCTCTCAGCGAAGGCGGATTAAAAAACCAAAAGGAAACGGAATAAAAGATGGGGCTGTGTGCCGGGTCTGTGTTTATGCCGTAAGCTTTTGGTTTTTTTGTTGGGGCTGTGTGTCTGGCCGCTGTAGCTATTTTTGCTTAATAAAAAAACACCTATGCAAAAGTTGCAATAGATATGCAGGTCTTGGTTTGTGTGTTTTACAAGCCATCGCCAAAGCCCTGTTTAAGAGCTCTGGACAATGGCATTCCTCGAGGCGTTTATTTACTAGTATGCTTTTCGGTTAGTATTCGCATGGCAGCATAAGGCATCCATCTACCAGCCAGATTGTTGCCTGATCATAAGGAAAATCGCTGAAAGGAATTTGCTGACTGGCCACTTTGTTTTTATTGCCATCGGTGGCAACAATTGAAAAAACGTTGTCTTTTACCTTGTTGAGTTCCCATACCTGGAACCTTTCAAGATTGACATTCTTTTTGCTTTGGTGGCTGATGATTAAGTCTATTAACCAGTAAGCTTCACTCCCTTCTGCCATTGCTTTTACACCATCGGTGTAGAGAAATAAAGAAGGACGGTGGCAATAAAAATTTTCTGAGCCGTTGCAGCTGCCAAATTGGTTGTTTGCATTTTTCATGTTGTAAAATTTAATTGTAAAAGAAAAAAAGAGAAAAAAAAGAAAGCAAAGCCATCAGGCTGCGGAGCTAAAAAACCAAAAGGAAACGCAATAAATGAAAGGGCTGTGCGGTGGGGCTGTGTTTATGGCGTAGTCTTTTGGTTTTTAATTGTGCACGGGGCTGTGGCAGCAGCCTACCTTGCTGCACTTTTTTTTTGATTTTCTTTTAGCTTATTGACGATGAGATCGATTGATGTAATTGATAACTGCGGTGCATGTTTTTGGTAACATAGCTACTTCAACATCTACAATTGACGAACCGCTTATTTTTTCCTGTGCAGATTTCTTTGCCATTCTAAAAACAAGGTCAATATCGTAATGGTTCATTTGCCAGATACCCTGCAAGGGTTTTCTTTTATTCTTCAACCATATAGTAATCCTGTAGTACGGCAATGCTAATATTTTTAGTAAATGTACAGATTCCCAAGTAACAGAAATGTCAAATTAAAAATAGAGTATGGGAATTTGTGCGAAGCAAAAAGGTAATAGCGCCTGCGGCCAAAAGAAGCAAAGCTGGTTTGGCAAACTTGTCCAAACCTGAGCCCGGCTGCTCGCCGTCAAAGGCAATGGAGGAGGCACGACGGAATTGCCTGCGAGTGCCTGCCACGGTGCTGTATAAGGAGCAACGCATTTGCGGTGCAATATACAGCAACAGTGACACGCAAGGGTTGGCGTGTGTTTTTGTAACAGCCAAGGGCTGTGCATCCGGCAACAAAAACCATGACAACCCGCAGCCGAGGCAGGCCGCAAGGCGAGCACAACAACAGCGGCAGCGGGTGGACTGCAACCTACTGAAATGAATGAATGACGTAGCTGAGCGTAATGAAGTGGAATGAGCTATCGGGCTTGCAAAGCGGCAGGTGTGTTTTGTGAAATGGATTTTGTGGGAGGGTTTAAACACCCTGCTGCGAAAGCAATTGCTTAGCCGGAAAATGAAACGGAATGAAGCGAACGAAGGAAGTAATGAATGAAGTGGGATTGCAGGACATAGTAGCTGCCCGAACGAAGGCTGCAGGAGTTGCAAGCAGTGTGACAAATTGCGAAGCGATAGCGAAGCACCCGAAGGGCAATGCAGCTGCAACAATGCCTTGCAAGTTTATAAATGGCAAATTGTTGCTGCTGTGTTGGTTTGGCGCATCTGCTTGCCGACAAAGCAGGAGTGAGACCTTATTACCTTGGCAGCGTGGGTATGTGCGTAGGCAAAAGAAGCAGAGGTTGGCTGATACCCGGATAGGATTTGTGTAATGGACCCGGGTTGCTGCCGGATGGGCGAACGGAGCCGGATGCTATTTGCCGGAAGGCTACCGACTGAATGAGCAAGTGAAGTGAAGTTTACGGAACGGAAAGAAGCGAAATGAAGGAGGTGGCCTGAAGGCAGAGCGTATATGCATTAGGGATTGTAGCGGAAATCCTTTTGCGATAGCAAAAGATTGTAACTTAAAGCCCGACCCCGAAGGGGAATGTCCAAATAATTTTCACAGCCCATTATTTATTTAAAAACAAGAGAACAAATGTTAGACATCTAAACCGTTATAGGTTAATAACTGTAACTATTAATTTCTAATACTAAGAGTGTACCCTGTCGAAGCATTAAAAGTTGCCCCGGAATTTATTCTTAAACTTCTACAGGATGTATTTAGGTCTAATAATAAACTGCCACTATTAACTATAACATCCGTATTTATATCTGGTAATGAACCGCAACTCCAATTTAGTGGGTTATTCCATAAAGTATTAACTGAACCTTTCCAGTAATTCAAGAAGCGTAGTGTAAAGACATTACTATTTTTACCATCGATTATACAGCGATACTTGTAAATATACCAGGAAGAAGGTACATTATTCAACTGTAAAGTTTGAGAATTTGACCCTATATAATAACTATTGTTAACTATATTTATATAACCAGCGCCAGAGTTAACCTGCCACTGAAAGTTAATCCCAGACAGATTTGATAAAAGAGTAGTACTACCGCCAGGACAAAGTTCACCAGGTATGCCTATAGCTGTGGGAGTTAATTTAAGTTTCCATAAATCACCTAATTTGCCCAACGAGCCTGTACTTGCGTAGCCTGACCCGCCAAAAAGCCAAAGTGAGCTTTTATCTTGTGTTAAACAAGCTGAAGCTGATGATCTGGAACCTGGGAAATTATTAGGATTTTCAGTGGCCAAAACACCGTAAGACCCATATTGATTATAAGTATCACCCCCAGAAACCCAAGCCCATTGATTGATCGTTGGGTCATATTTCCACAGGTCATTTAAAAAAGATTCTACCCCTGTTACAGATGAATAACCATAGCCACCAAATAGAAAAAAAATCCCTGAAGCATCAACCCATGTAGATGCACCAACTCTTGCTCCAGGTTTGTTTGTTGAAGAATAAATATTTTTAGAACCGTATATTCCTTTTACGTTGGCAATACTGTCGCCATTAATAAAATACCATTGGTTTGTTGACGGCGTAAATTTCCATAAGTCATTTAGGAAACCCCCTGCAATAATATCCTGTGAAGAAGCAGGACCAGAACCACCAAATAAATAAAGATTACCCAGATTGTCTGACCATGTTGCACCGCTGTGCCTACAACCGGGCTTTACTAATTGACCTATTTGAGAATCGTAACTGTAAATGCCATTTAAATTTACAGCATTATTAAAGCCTCTTAGATAAGTCCAATAATTTGAAACTGGATCATATTTCCATAAGTCCCCCAAGGCATAGCCATCTGAACTGTAATATGTATCCCAAGATTTGCCCCCTTACATCCATAAAATACCGTTTTTATCAATCCATGTGGCACTTTTACTTCTACCACCTGGTAAGTTCGAAGCTGCAGGTATGCCAGCTGTCCCGTAATCACCGCTTTTATTTATACCTATCAATCCTTTTTGGTATGTCCATGAGTTGTGAGCAACATTATATTTCCATAAATCAGCAAGTAAGCCTTTTGTTACTGGATAGTTTGAAAAGTTACCATAACCACCAAAAATCCATAAATTACCATCTTTATCATTCCAACTGTTTACATCTTTTCTACTACAGGGTTGATATGGACTTATATATTCTACCCCAACATCACCATACAAACCGCCCTGATCTAAAATATTATCACCTTTAATCCAAGTCCACATTTTCATAGTTGGATCAAATTTCCAAATATCGTTATAAACAGACAATAATGGGTTTGTATTTATATACTGAATATTAGTATTTGTACGGTTTGACCCACCAAATAACCAGATTAATCCGGCATTATCTACCCATGAAACCATATCGGTTCTTGTACCAGGATCATTACTAGTCGATGCCAAGCCTTTAGTGCCATAAGTGGGGCTCTGATTCACTATTATATTACCACTTTGCCAAGACCAGTTTTGCGAAAAGGAGTTTAGAAATAAAACTAAAAGGGCTATTGAAATGAAGATTATTTTATATTTAAAACATGACATAAATGGGTTTTTACAAATGTGACACAACTTATGAAAATTATACCACTAAAAATTTATTACAAAATATATTGGATTGTGCCCCTGCCTTTTAGGTCATTTTAGCTTTTAAAAAAACATTATCAAGAGGGGCTGAGTTATTATAATTACTTTTTTTTAACTATTTTCAAACTGCAAAATTTTTTACGCCAAACAATACTCCAACCTATCTTTCCACTTTTGCCAATTAGGTAGCATGTGATTTAGTAAATTAAAGAAAGGTTTGGTATGGTTGTGATGTACCAGGTGACAGAGTTCGTGGACAACTACATATTCAATACTACCTTTGGGTGCTTTTATTAATTCGGTGTTTAAAATAATTTTCCCAGCCGGAGTGCAGCTACCCCAACGCTTTGCCATTTTATGAATGGAAAGGGTGGGCTGTTGAATTTTGTATTTTTTGAATTTGGGTAATACCCCTACCATCATTTCTCCAAAAATGATGGTTGCCCTTTGCTTGTACCATTGGTGCAATTGTTTTTCTAAAGCATCTTTGTTTGTATCTATTGCATGGATAAATAATTGACCCCTGTAAGCTTTTATAACATTAACAGTGTCTGGTACAATTTTTAACCGGTACTGGAGACCGAGGTATAAATGAGTTTCACCATTTACAAATCTGCGTGGGGGAGTTACTGGCCGAAAAGTAGCAAAATAATCCACCTGTTTTAGAATCCAGGGCGCTTTTGTTTTTAGCTTTTTTAGTACATCTGCTTCTTTTGACTCAGCTGGTGCAAATACATGCACTGTGGAATCTGGATGCACTTTTATACCTAATGACTTTCTTTTTTGATAAGCCAGCGTAAAATCTATTCTACGTGAACCGAATTGAAAATGTTGCTGCATTAGTCTTTGAATTTATACTCAGCAATTTTTATACTTTCTGATATTAAATTATCGAAGTGCTCAAAGCTAATTTCCAAATTATATTTATTGGTCATTTCAAATAGCAGGTCATCAATACCAATTTTTATCCTTCCCTTAATGTCATCATTTTTCTGCCAATCGATTACCTGCTTACCGTTTTCAAATACATTCAATTTAACCACTTCATCAATGCCCAGTGCTATGTCTGTTGCAATATTCATTTTATCTGCCTTCCCTTGCAAGCCATCCTTAAACTCCTCTGCTGTTAAATTGTAAAATGAAATTGCAACAGGATTATTACGAAGTACAGATGGTACATTGTCTCTTTTGGCATTAAAAAATGTATCCTCAAAGTCTTTGGCTTTTGCCAGATATTCTGCTTCATCAATACGTTGCTGGTGATAATCTTCAATAGTTTTCTTAATCAGTTCTGACAGGCGCTTGTACTCAATAGGATCATCATACAATTTAATACTGATAGCTTTTAAAGTTCTACTGGCAATCAGGTCAGCTTTAGCAGCTTTGCCGGTTAACTTTTCAATCTCTGCCTGTCTTTCTTCTTTATTGAAAATGTCAACCATTTGTGTAATCTTCAATACTTCACCATCGCTCGTAATGTGCTTGTCAATCAATTTTTGCACCTGGGCTTCGTATTCTTTGTAATCTATATCATCGGAGTAACGGCGCTTTACCGATACCCGGAGGGCTAAGAAAAACTTTGCATCTTTCTTGAATTTCTCTACTTGATTCTCCGGTGTTTTATTTACAAAATCCAGGCTTGATAAAGCCAGCTTTAGTAACCTTATATACAGAGAAAGTTTTTCATAAAAGCTATACCGTTTTGCTTCATCACTTAGTAATTCCTCATAAGCAGGTTCATCATATTTGTTTTTGATTTCTTTAAACACATCCCATAATGCGGAATGAGCCTGTGGTAACTTTTCTATTTCCTTTGCCATATTGGTAAGAGAACCTGATATTTCCTCTTCATCAAATTCTTCCAAACCTGAGTACGTATGTAATGCATCATCCAGATTTTCCAGATTGCCATAGTAGTCAATAATAAAACCATAGTCTTTTCCTTCGTACAGACGATTTACCCTTGCAATGGCCTGCAGCAATGTATGCTCTCTTAAATTACGGGTAAGATAAAGGACCTGGTTACGGGGTGCATCAAAGCCGGTTAATAATTTATCTACTACTATAATTATTTCGGGATCCTCTTGCTTTTTAAATGCGTTTATAATTGATTTTTCATACTTCTCCGGGTTACCATATTTATCCATCATGGCTTTGTAAAAGATTTTTATTTTATCATCACTGCCTTCAAATGCATCTTCTTCTCCTTCTCTTGAATCGGGGCCAGAAATTAATAACTCCACCGATACTTTGCCAATCTCTTTTAAAATTTCCCTGTACCTGATAGCAGATATTTTATTGGGTGTAACCAGTTGAGCTTTAAACCCTGTACCCTGTATATTATCGGTGTAATGCTTTACAATATCCCATGCGGTATTTTCAATAAAACTGAGCGACTGCACCACCGCATTACGGGTTGAGAATTTCCTTTTTAAGGCGGCTTTGCCATAGTCGGTTAATGGCTCAGATATCCTGTCAAAGAATGTATCTAACGGCTTCTCATTTACAGTCATTACATTGAGCCGTCCTTCATATAATAATGGCACAACGGCCTTGTCTGCTACCGCATCTGCAATTGTATAAATGGTACCTGGAATGATACCCCCAAATTTAGTAGCGGTACTTTTTTCTTTCTTTAAGAGCGGAGTTCCTGTAAAGGCAATGTAACAAGCATTTGGAAATACTTTTTGCATCTTGACATTGAAGGTACCGTGCTGTGATCGGTGACTTTCATCTACCAACACAAAAACATTTTTGGAATCAAAAGCTTCTTTAGACTTTACAACTGCTGACTGAAATTTATTAATGATGGTGGTAATAATAGCATCATTATTTTGCTCTAATAACTCTACCAGTTTTTCGCCGGTTGTAGCATTCAATACAGGCTTGCCACATTTTTTAAAGGTATCGGTGATCTGGTCATCCAGGTCAACCCGGTCTGTAACCAAAACTATTCTTGGGTTTTTAATTTGGGGGTGCATGGCAATTAACTGAGCCAGCATTACCATGGTTAATGATTTTCCGCTGCCCTGTGTGTGCCATATTACTCCGCCTAAACGGTTGCCATCGGGTTGTAGCTTACTTATTCTTTCCAACGTCCACCTTACAGCAAAATATTGCTGGTATCGGGTGATCTTTTTTATGCCATCGTCAAATAAAATAAAGTGGTACATCAAATCGAGTAACCTGTCTTTTCTGCAAATACTATACAACAGTTTATCCTGCTCTGTAATGGTCAAATCTTCCTGCTCTAACTGATCAAAGTACTGCAGTACAAATTTGAACCGTTCTCTAAATAGAACCGTCCGGTCATTGTCCGGTAGTGGTGCATTTTTCAAAATCTGTAGCTGCTGCAAATATGCTTGCTCTTCTTCTGCATTTCTGAATTTTTCTTTCCAAACACTCCAGAATTCTTTTGAGGTAGCTGTGGTTGCGTACCGGGCTTCATTTACTGAAACACCCATTACTACATTGGAGTAGTAATACAAGGGCCTGATACCATCCTCTTGCTGATTGCGCAATTGTTGTTCAATCGCCTGGTCCATTGGGTTTTTAATTTTGGGGCTTTTGCACTCTATTACCACCAAGGGAATGCCATTGATGAACAATACAATATCCGGCCTGTAAGTATCTGTACGTTCAAATCGTAACACACTGTATTCTTCTGTTACATGGTATATATTGTTGCCCGGGTTATCCCAATCAATGTATTTGAATGAAAAACTTTTTTTATCGCCCAATACATTTTGTTCAAAACTTTTACCCAACGTAACCAAATCGTAAAAGGCGAGGCTTGCCGCCATAAAACCATCTTGTAAGGGTAGATCCCTTATGGCCAATATTGCAGCATTAATATTTGAAACTGAGAAAGTAAATTCTTTATCCTTGTATTCAATCCTGTTGATTTGCTGTAGCTGCTTTTTCAGAATAGTTTCGAGCAATACATTGGAGCTTCGGCCCCCCCTTGCTTCCAATGCTTCATCAGGTGTGAGGTACCGATAGCCCAATTTCATCAGCATTTGCAATGCTGGTATTTGGGAGATGTGTTCTTCTATGAATGAGGGTGTTTGCATGTAATGTTTATCTAAAAGTTTGTCTAAAGTCTGTCTAAGTTTGTCTAAAGTTTAGCTAAAACCCCGCTTTAATTTCCAAATAGGAAAACGCTTAGTACCATGATTTTTAATTACTTGTTCTTTTTTTGATAGGGCATATACCATGTTTTTGACCTTATTTTTCTTTTGATCTTTATCTAAAACTGCCGGAAGTTTATCTAAATTTTTTTAGTGGCGCCATTTGTATTGACTCTAGACATGCCTGTTCATGGCTTTCTGAAAACAAACTTTGTGACAGCATATCTTTCTCTGTCTGTTGCATGATGTATTTTTAAATAAAAATGCCTTATCCTTCTGGTGGATTGGGATCATTGCCATGACTATCCTTTGATTGAATTTTCCCATCCTTGCCATGAATGTAAAATTCAGAACTTTGATTCTGGCTGATTTCTCTGCCTTTTTCGACTGCATCTGCTTTTTTTTCAAAGTGATTACTGGCTTTTTCTGAACCTCCTTTTTTAACATCCCACCCACCACTGGGATTAGGTACTACGTGATGTGTTTTTTTTGACATACAATTTGAATTTAATTTTTAACATTATCAGATACTGATAATTTTTTAATTGATTATCAATGCTTTTATTTTTTTTATACTGAATTACTTTGAATTATACTTGGTTTATTCAATTAAAGCAGTCTATATTTGCACCGCCCATCTTACCAATTATAGGAAGAAGGAGTTTCGAGGCTCGATGTATCAAGATATACACCGAGCCTTGCGTTTTTAATGAATGTCGGGTAAACGTCTCTTCATCTTTTTTCCAATGCTTTTCTTACCTTCCTTTTTATTTAAATAATAAGCTGTCAACAAATAATAATCAGTACCGCTTCGCTGAGGCTCTAACACAATGATATATTCCTGCTCTACATCATAGATATAAGTTTTAATAACATCTTTTCGTTTACGTTGATCTCTTTCTTCCACACTAAATATTTCTATATTTTCCTTTTTCTTTTCTTCAATATGATGCCTAATCCAATGAAGCCTTGCAGATCTGTGTATTTCAAAAACTCTTTTTGGGTAAGTGGTGCCATCTTCATTTTGCTCTTCAATTTCTTCACAGGTTAAATGCTTAAATAAGAGCTGCATTGAAGGTTCTTCTCCTTTTACCGGACGGATAACCTTTGTTCTAAAATTTAATCCAGGGTTGTCTTCTATATCTCTTTTAAAGATTGCCTTTAAAGATGCAGTACGCTGCCCATCATTCATGTGTGCAAGCTCCAGTAATTGCGGATATATTTTTATAAGGTTAAATGGCATAGTGTTTTACTTAAGATCGATAAAAAACAGATTAAATTTATGGCTTTCCCTTGTGGTAGATTTTGTTAACGGAAACTGGCTGTGTGCCTGAATTTTTTCAATAATTTTCCTTTTGGCAATTACTTTATCCAGCCCACGCAAATGATAACCAATTGCACCGGTAATTATGTCTGTTAACTGCATTAACTCACTTTCATGTGAACGGATATTCTGCAGGTTTCTAACCGCTACAAAATTGTTATTCAAAAAAGCTCTAAGTCCATTTACTTTTTTAGCACTCCGTGTATCTTTTATATCCAGATAAATATTGTAATTACAATCAGGATATATTTTTTTACTTAACAACTGGAAATACATTTTGTAATAAAAATCATCATGGCTCTGGTTAAAATCCTCATGCTTTAATCGGGATTTATCAATTACAATTGCCCTGTACTGTAAGTCAGTTGCAAAGAAATATTCTATCAGCTCCACATAAAACGGATAACTTGATTTAGACAATGAGCTCCATTTTGCCTCCGTATGCAGGTTATACTTTTCTTTTATTTTACGGATGTTGTCGTTATGCATACGCACCTGGTTATATGCAGAGCTTACATAAGCAATCAGCATAAAAGGAGTTTTGTCCTTTTCCAGGTGACAGCTTTCATCACAATAAAAGTTGAATGTTTTATTCATAATCTATTTCTTTATTGTTATCAATTTTTGCATTCACTAACTTAACTAAACTTTTTTAAAGAAATATAAACACCAATAATCAAAAAAATAAGATTGACGATATACCTGATGTTTTCTTCTTTTTGAAACCAACTTTTACCTTGCATCCAAAGAAAGCGTTGATGTTGCCACCTGTTTAATGCAATGTGTAAACCATGCTGACTATCGCTGATTCCAAAAGTTGATAAATAATACACATACTTTTTATCCGACTCAAAGGCATAGATTCTTTTAAAATACAAATCATTATCAGACCTTAAAGGATGTGATGTATCTTGATGGATATAACGCCCCTTCTTTATTTCCATCCAATCATTACCTCTCGTGAAGCTGGTAGTACTGGCACCGTCAGAAAATGAATGAGTACCAACCCGATATTTAAGCTTGCCCGTGTTTGATCCGTCTGGTTCTAAAACTTTAATTTTCATGTCAGTTTACTTTTACTCTGATTTCGCCAGTTAATAATTTTTGCATCAAGCCTTTTTTCTGCTGTTGCAAACTAGCAAGCTGTTGGGCGTAAAGCTTTACCTCATCAACTGCTTCATTCAATACTGATGCAATCGCTGCCTGCTCTTTTAATCCTGGAAGGTAAACAGGGATTTTAGAAAATTCATCCCACCTTAAACCACCTCTACGATCTATAGAGCCTTCCATTCGCTTGCAGTATTGATGTATGTATTGATGTGATTTTAGCAACTTGTAAAGAAAGTCATCGTTTACTTCAATTGTTGTTTTGAATACTGTATACATTGGACTTATCAATGCTTCCTTAAAAATGCTCTGGTAGCCAATTGAACCTTCTTCAATATGATTGGTGGCATAAGCAAAATGTTCACTTGGTACTACTTTGTACGTACTTGTATCGCTACCAAAAACCCTTCTTCCAAAATATTCAAGTGACGGCACAAGGCCATCATACTTCGTACATGATAAAACAGTAAGGTCTTTGTCCGCCTTGTTCTTTAAACTTATTTCCCTCGCAATATTAAAAATGTGCATTCGCTGCCATTTACCACTGTAATCTCTCAATCTTTTTCTACCAGTAAGCAGCTGATGCATTAATCCTTTATTTCGTTGTTGCAGTTGGTTAATTAGTTGTTGGGTATTAGTAATAGCTTTATCCCAAGTAGAGAGAATGGTTGCGATTTTTTGTTGTTCAGACAAAGATGTTGAAATTGCTATTGCATGGAGATATATTGGTGTTTGACTTACAAGTGGTTGCCCACCTTTACTTCTTAATTTAGAAATATTTTCTTGCTGAAGTTTATATGCCAGATAGGAAACGTCGATATCTCCAGTTATTTTTCTTGTAAACAAAGCATTATCAGTTATCCATGCCTTTATACTTATAAATCTTGTTACTCCACAATATTCGCCAACACGACCAATAATTATATTATTTCCTTCAATATTAAATTCTTTTGAATAACCCACGATGCCATTCCCTCCATAAACTGGATACAAATACTCATCAATTTTAAATTGTGAGATATCAATTGGTTTTGTTCTGCCCGATGATAATATAAAACATTTTTCCAATTCTTTCACTTCCCAGTCTTCAGGTATCCATCCAAGTGTGGTGTGTTTGTATCCAGGCTTATGTTGGTTATTATTGTTCATTTTTTTCTATTTGATCTTTTATTGCTTCTTGAATATTATTATAAAGAGATAGTATTTCTACGGCTTTGGTTTCGTGTATTAAATTAATACTTACTGAAGGAGTACTCTGAAACCAATTATATACTACCCAACCCATTGTGTCAAATAAATTCAATTGGGCATGGTAAAAAATACTGAAGCCCTCATCACCCGGCTCAATCTTTTTTTCAAAAACAATTTCTGCCGGAATTTTTATCTCCCCATTATTGAAAGCCTGATATTTTATGCATCTCACTAGTTCCTCCAGTACTTCAATTACAGAATTGAAATACATTGTATCTTGATAATAGTAAGTCACCGAATATTCTAATTTTCCATTCCTTTTAAATGGCAAGTGCTTAAAGCAGGCATCTATGAATTGCAAACTAATTGCCAAATGTTTTACATATAGATTTGCCTGGTCAGCTAATATGTCGCTATGTAAGGGTTGATCTTTCATGGAATAATTATTAGTTAGCAAAGCCCAACTCTTTTAAATATTCAAGCATTTGGTTTTCTACATCTGCCAGCTCCGTTTTTAACCTGCTTATTTCAGTTTGTATAGCAGGAATATCCACCGATGTTTCTTCTTCAAACGTATCCACATACCTAGGTATGTTGAGGTTGTAATCGTTTTCTTCTATTTCTTTTATTGAAGCTCTGTAGGCGTATTTATCTTCCACCACTGCACCTTCATCGGTTCTTAAAGGAGCACTATTTTTAAATGCTTTATAAGTATCTACAATGTGCTTTATCTCTTTTTCTTCCCGTAGCCTGTTTTGGTTTTTACCTGCTTCATACTCCCGGCTTGCATCAATAAACAGCACGTCCTTATTATCTCCCTTTCCCTTATTAAAAATGAGAATGGCTGCAGGAATGCCGGTACCAAAGAACAGGTTGGCCGGTAAACCAATTACAGCTTCCAGCAGGTTTTCATTAATCAGTTGCTCCCTTATTTTCCCTTCGCTACTGCCACGGAACAATACGCCATGCGGTACAATTACACCTACCCGGCCGGTATCTTCGTAGGTAGTTTCAATCATGTGGGTAATAAAGGCATAATCGCCTTTACTCTTTGGTGGTATCCCACGGTGAAAGCGGTTGTACTGGTCTGCCGAGGCATCATCAGCACCCCACTTATCCAACGAAAAAGGGGGATTTGCAGCCACTATATCAAACTTCATCAGTTGGTCGCCCTCTAATAATTTGGGGTTATTAATGGTATCACCCCACTCAATGGTTGCATTATCCAACTCATGCAGGAACATATTCATTCTGGCTAATGCCCAGGTGCTGCCATTGTTTTCCTGGCCATAGAGGGAAAAGTTATTGCTACCAACCTCTCTACCCAATTTGATGAGTAATGAGCCAGAACCGGTGGTGGGATCACATAAACGGTTACCAGGTTGCGGTGCCAATAGTTTTGCCAACAGTGTTGATACCTCGCCCGGCGTATAGAATTCGCCCGCTTTTTTGCCGGCATCACTTGCAAATTGAGAGATCAAAAATTCATACGCATCACCTATAATATCGTTGCCTTCCAGGTGAGAGGGTTGAATGTCGAGCGCTGAAAAATCTACCAACAGATTTTTTAAGCGACGGTTACGGTCTTTGGTTTGGCCCAGGTTTGATTCGCTGTTAAAATCAATGTTCCGGAATACCCTTTCCAGTTTAGAGCGATTGGCATCTTCCAGTTTTTCAAGGGAAATATTGATTAACTCACCCAGGTTGTTTTCGTTGCGCTGTTCAAACAATGTATCAAACGAGCTTTCAGCAGGCAGTTGAAAGCGCTCGTTGCGTAATGCTCTTTCAATACGTACATCATCATTGCTGTACTTTTCGGCGTATACTGCTTTTTTGTCCTTCCATACATCGGTAACGTATTTTAGGAACAGCATGGTTAAAACATAATCTTTGTACTGAGTGGCATCAATGGTACCCCGGAAGGTATCGCATGCCTTCCATAAGATATTGTTGATTTCTTTTTGCGTGAGTTTCTTTTCCATATAATTATGTTTTTAATTTTTAAAAAATTGAAGAAATGGTAAGAGTTTTACCTGAACCGGGTGCAGGATCAAGGCAAAAAGTACCAGCCAGTAGATTATTTTTTTTGAGGTACTTCGTTAAACTGACTGCTCGCAATGGCGAATGGAACTGCCTGATTTTGTACTTCTTTATGATTTAATAAGTTTTGAAATAATACCAGTAAATAAATATTGTTTTTGGGTTAGCAAGTCACGGGAGAGAGCAATTTCTTTTTTATGCAGCTCTGCCAATGCTGCAATTTTTATTTGTTTCTCCATTGATGGAACTTCTATTTCAACTGCCCCCAATTCTGATTTACGAATAGAAAAGATGTTAGTACCGCTACCCAATAGTTGAAAAGTGGCTTTGGTTTGTGCGGTATTTAAAACTGCTGTAAGATATTCGGGAAAAATAATTTGCTGATCCGGCCTCAGCACAAAAAAAATAGACGAGGCGATGTAAGGGCCTGAATGGTCCCTGTAACACCATGCAAAGAGCCGGTTGCCTTTTCCCACAAAAAGTACATCACCGTCTTTTAATAAGAGTGGCTCTGTTTTATTATCTAACTTTATGAAATCATTTGCTTCATCTTTCAAAATACCCAGTTCATCAAACTGGCGAACCTGGAGGTAAGGAACATCACCAGTTGCTTCTGGCTGGGTGTAAAACCCGAAGCGAATGTCTGATATTTGATCTATTGCCTTTTTCATTTTTATCTTTGTAGAGCGCTTCTGTTTTGTAAATGTATATAAACAAATACCAAATAACCTAATATTTATTTGTAGATGTTTTCAAATATTTGCTTTAAGAAGGTAAGGAAGGTAAGTAATTACATAAAAAAGCCTGACTTTCAATGTTTTAGAAAATCAGGCACAATTATTATTTATTTTAAAAAAAGTTACCCAGGTTACCCGCCTACCGCCATTTCATCCGTTGTTGGACTGTAATAGTTGAGATAGCTTACTTGCTCAGGGTCATTTTCTTTCAGGGCATAAACATAACGATCCAATCTTTTAATGCGTAGAAACTTGTGGGCTCTTAATGCTTTGCCCATCTTCTGCTTGGCGGCATCGGTAACATTCATTTTCACCGTTTGGCTAAACCAGTTTACCAGTTCAGTAGTACTGAAAAAATGTGTTGCGTCATTTATTTCGCAGGGTTCAAAATAGGCCAGTAGCAATTCTTCTTCCACAGCCATACAGCGATATTGTTCATTGTTTTTATTGACTGCTTCAATATCAGCCGTGTTGAACCAAAACTGAAAACCATTGTGAAATAAATGCATAGCCTGGGCATATACAGCTTCTAATGACACATTATGATGGTAATCTATTGCCAACGCTTCAAAACAAAGAAAACGTCTGCTGCCAGTGGTTTCACTCAGAAACTCCTTACCGTTTACCGATCCTGCAAAGGAAGCTCGCCGGGGCATGGATTCTGTTGAATAGCCATAGGGGCGCCGCATTCTGATACTCGCCTTGGTAATAATCTCCTTCATAGTACCTAGTTCGGAACGATTTAGATTCTCCAATTCGTCCAAATTGATTAGCATGCATTCGCTCAGTTGTACAAGTGTGTCCTTATTAGAAGGATTGATAGTGCCAGAAAAACAATATTCCTTTAATTGCTGTGGTACCAGGTTTAGAATCCATGTGGTTTTGCCAATACCCTGGTTACCTGAAAATACAATTACCGTATGATTTGTTACAGCATCTTCCAGCAGACTACCGACCATTGCAATCAGCCATTTACGAAAGCACAGTTGCCAGAGCGGATCATTGGTGGTACTGACGGTTCCTGCTAATTGTAGTATGTGATCTGTTTTGCCATCCCATATCGGTATATTTTCCAGGTATTTTTTGAAAGGGTTGTACACCGGCGTGAAATCTGAAAGTAATACATTACGGATGAAGTTACCACTGCAAGAAATATCTGCCTTAATGAGCTTACGGGCAAGGCTGTTTATTTGAAAATCAGAAATGGGAAGAAATTCAGTAGCACCTAATATGGAGCGCCACTCAATTTTACCTGTTACTTCGTTGTATCTAAAATGAAAGTGTTTTGTGAGATAATTCTCCACTTTTGTAATGGTTGGAACAGAACGGGTAGCCACCGCTTTGGCGGCCCCCGTGTTCTTTATTGGTTTTTCTTTTTTGTTAGTTACTGCCATGTGGACCCTCCTGTTTGTTTATTAATCTTTTTATAAAATAAATGCCCTTTGGTGAAACCAGTGTTACCGTTTGCTGAAATAATACCTGTCCTCTGGCTCCATAAACATCTTTGACAACATACTTAAAACATCCACTATCTATGTGGCGTTGGTAGGGTTCGTTATCGTCCATCAGTATGCCTTCGTCTCTTAGAAAGCGAAATAGTTTGGTACGGCCCATATTGCCGTTTATCAATTTGGCAGTTTCTGCCATGGTATACCAGTTTTCTAGTGATGGGATGTTGATGTTGATGCTTATTCTAGTGTTCATGACTAATTGTTTGATTTAAAATGATTGTTTAGCATATTCAGTATATCGACCATTCGATAGTAGATTTTGGAGCCTATCTGTGTGTAGGAGATGAGTTTACTATCCCGCCAGGTCTGGGCGGTTCTTTTACTAATGTTCATGATTTGCAGAAACTCCTGGTTATCGAAGAATGTGTGCTCCGGAACCTTTTGACGGATGCGGACAGCTTCTTCAATTTTTGCCAGTCGTTGTAAAATCATTTCGACTTCTTCGTTAATTACGATGATCCTCTTGCTCATACGACCCTCCCTTTTTTGATGAGGTAATCGGCTGCTTTCCTTTCAATGTCGCAAACCGGAGCCTGGCGATTGCGTAAAAGCCACTCATCTAACTCACTGCGTTTGAAATAGATTTTTTTGCCCGTGGGTACATAGTGGGGCACTTCATTTTTACAAGTCATCTTGTAGAGATAACTGGCACTTACATTTAAATACTCACAGGCATCAGCCAGCGATAATACCGCCTTTTGGAGCAAACCTTGTTTGCTCAGCAGCTGCTCGATTGAGGTTAGCTTTTCCACTACTTGTTGTTCTAAGATCATAAAAAATGTTTTTAAATTGTGATACCATTGCTACCGGTGTCGTCCAAATCTTCCTGTGACGACACTACAAGGAAGACTTGCGGATGTTTTGGTGATGCAAAACTTGAAAACTAATCAAAGAAAAAAGAGTACAGTAACATTACTGTAACTAACCAATCTTAAAAAAAAGAAACATATGGGCATAAAAAAACCTGCACAAAGCAGGTTCATTAATATTTTAAACAAAATCCTATTTACGAGACCGTGCCGTTGTAGGAGGTGCCATAAATTTTTTAAATTCTGTTTGTAGAAAAGATGCCAGTACCATGCCTTCACCTTTAGTTTTTGGTATGTTAAAAAATGTAGCTAAAATTTCAGCTATTGGCTGGACATCTGAAATGCCATTCAGCTGCATTTTTCGATCCCGGATGAAATTACCAAAAAGTTGAACAAATTCTTTACTTGAGATTTTTAGCGTTAATTTTTGAAAAGGTATTGCAAATTCTGATTTATAAATATCACTTACATCACGCAGAATTTCAGCTGGAATATAATGTTTATACTTATCAACTATATGCTTCATTAATTTGACAGGTACCCTATTACTTATTCCGTAATTCTGTGCAAATTTACTTTTTTCAATACCATCTTTTAATTCCTTTATTTTTGCTATTTGTATTATCAGGTAGTTAGAAATTTCGTCTTTACTTTTTGTGTTTGAGTCAATTTTAGCATCTATCGCATCAATAAATTTCCAAAATTCATTCCCAAGTTTTGTTGAGAGAACCTTTGTAAAGTTTTCTGTGTAGGTTTCATATTCGCCTGTCTCAGGATCTTGTTCGTGTATAGTTTTACTTTCCGCCTCTGTATTATAAGTCACATTAGTGTACAGATAATCTTCATCAGTTGGCTCAAAGCTTTTTCTAAAGCGCCATAAACCACTGCGTAAAAAAAAATTTTGAAAAAATGCTAAGGGTCTTTCCGAAGTGGCCATATCAGACTTAATTTGCTCCGGCGTTTTAAAAGAAATATCTTCACAACTTAGGATAATGATTGTTTGAATAAAATCATTAACTACTAATGCCGCTCTTTTTGCGTATTTATATTGAGCCTCGAAAAAAGGTTTGTAGTAATTTTCTTCTTTTCGATTTTCTGGAATACTGCCCATATCACTTTCCAAATTCATATCAAAATTCAAAAGTGTTATAGTGCCATCTTCACTAACATAAAAATTATCTTCAACTGCATCTGCAAGACTTCGATGCTTACCTTTTAAATAAAATATATACTCGCTCTTAGTGCTAAAACAAACAGAATTCTTTTCCAGTTCGCTACTGATACCATAATATGCAGACTTTAATTCTCTAAGAAAAGTAGCAAAATCTACATAACCATTATATGTTATAACCTGGTGTGTTTCAAAATCAACTGTATCTTTAATTTTGATTTGTTTTTTTGAGGATTTAACAATTGATGCTGATATAAATTTATAAAGAATATTAAATTGGTTATTTTCAACTAAATCATTCATAAGACTAATTTTATTTTGTTCGCAGCTTCCTGTTTTTTCTGATCAATAACCCTAGCGTATACCTGCGTTGTTTTTAAATTTTTATGACCGAGCATTTTTGATACTGTATAAATATCTGTACCTAAAGTTAATTGCAACGTTGCCATCGTATGCCTGGCACTGTGGAAAGTTACATGCTTGGTAACACCTGCACGCATTGCCCATTGTGCTAATTTAAGATTATTCCAGGCACTGTACTTTAAGTTTTGAAATACTTTTTCTTCTGCTGCACCTCTTACACCCAATAATTCAATTGCCTGTTCTGAAACCGGAAGCGTTTCTGTATCCTTAGTTTTCTGTTGACGGAAGCGGATATAATTACCCATTTCGTTTGAATGTTGTACTTCTGCCCAGGTTAATTTTGCTACATCACTCCACCTTAATCCAGTTAGTGCTGAAAAAATAAACGCATTTTTAAATACAGGAAAATCGCAATCTGCTTTTGCCATCGCCTGTAGCTCATCAAAAGTAAGAAACGATCTTTCTGTGTCACTAGGCTTTACAGACTCTACTTCACTTGCAGGGCTTTTAATCAAGATTCCATCAGTTACTGCTTGCTTTAAAGCTGCCCGCATTTTATTATAATAACCTGATTGAGAATTTTGGGCCAGTGGCCTACCCGGAGGGGTACGTGCTTCTTTAGTGAGATAGGTTTTAAAACCTTCCAGCCAGTGTTTATTTACCTGCTCAAAGCTTACATCCGTTTTTACATACTTCTTCAAATGTTTAAACATGCTTCCCCAGTTACAATGATTGGCTTTACTCGATTGTTTTTTTTCTATAAGGTGCTCCACGTAACTTATAAAACTACCTTTTGCCTTTGCTCTGTCCTGGAATCCATATATCCCATTTTGAATTTCAAGATGCCGCTTGGAACGTATTGCCTCGGCCAGATCCAAGTTCTTTTTATTTTCGTCTTTCTGCTCCTTGGTTAATCTACCTTTTTCAGGATCCGGTATCAGAGACAGGTTAAGGTATTCATACTGTCGATTGTTCTTACCGTAATAATCTAGGTACAAGCTGATGTTATCACCTTTGAGCCGTTGTCGTAATGTTACCTTCATAATTTTTTTATTTAAATAGTTTATCGATCTCGTTTCGTTTAATAATGCTTCTGCTCCCTAGCTTACCAGCCTTCAGTGAGCTCTTTGCAATTAGTCGTTGAATAGTTCTCCGGCTGGCCCCTAATAACAATGCTGTTTCTTCAATACTTAGAAATTGCTTTTGCTGGAGTATAGGATCAAACTGTACTGGTTTAGCACTTTCTTTTTGTTGCGACACTACTGGCGTGCTTAGGTAAACCTGAAGCTTTTCTTCCCGTTTAAGCTTTTTGTAATGTTTCTGGTTACATACATGTGAGCAGTACTTTGTATGAAGGGTATGTGCAGTAAAATCATTACCACAAAAAGAACATTTTTTAATAACCTTAATATAGCTGCCCATGGATGACTTTTTTTGTCAGAGATGGACGACAAGTGTCAGAAGGTGACCGCATGTGACATGATCTCTCCCATTTGAAGCCGGGCAACAAAAAAGTCTACCCGGGCAACAGATAGACAACAAAGTTAACTAAAAAAGTACTATTAGGCAACAAATTGGGCAACAATATTTATGCACAAGTGTAACCTTTACAAGTACTTGCAAGAATATGTTAAGTGTTTTACTTTCCAATACAAAATTTACTAAACACATAATCCAGCACCGTTTCATTTGTAATGCTGCCCGTAAGTTCGCCTATTTGTTGCAGGCATAGTTTTATGTCGGGCGCTAATAAATCGGTGCTGAGGTTTTGATGCATACCTGCCTGGATGCTTTGCAGGTATGTTGCAATTTTTTGCAAATGTTGTAAATGCCTGCTGTTGGTTACAAGGGTATTTTCTGTGTTGATTTGCTGCTGTACTACTTTATTGTACAAGGCATTGGTGAGTACATCGATGCCGGTTTTTTGTTTGGCAGAAATGTAGAAATATTCCGGGTTTTTTATGTTGATGATTTGGTCATCAATTTTATTAATTACTATCACGTGATTTTTGTGCGATAGTGATTCCCTTATTTCATTTTTTTCAATGGCTTCATCTTTATCTACCAGCCATATTACTATATCAGCCTGTTCTATTTTTTCTTTAGATTTCCTGATTCCGATTTGTTCAATCTCATCATTGGTATGGTTACGTATGCCAGCCGTATCTATAAAATGAAACAAGATGCCGTTGATGTTGACCGTCTCTTCAACCGTATCTCTTGTGGTGCCCGCAATAGCGCTTACAATGGCCCTTTCATCATTCAGTAAAGTATTTAATAGCGTGCTTTTGCCAGCGTTGGGTTTGCCAACAATGGCTACCTTAACGCCATTGGCAACAACATTCCCCAATTTAAAAGAGGCTATCAAATTTTTTACTTTTGTGGTGGCTTCATCCAGTAATTCATTGAATTTTTTTCTATCTGCAAATTGCACATCTTCTTCTGCAAAGTCCAGTTCCAGTTCCATCAATGCACTAAACTCAATCAGCTTTTCCCTGATGCCTGTTAAGTCTTTTTTAAAACCGCCTTTTAAATTATGCAATGCTGCTTGTTGTTGTGCAGTGGTATTGCTGGCAATTAAATCAGCCACCGATTCTGCCTGGGTTAAATCCATTTTTCCATGTAGAAAAGCACGCTGTGTAAACTCACCTGCTTTGGCCAGTCTTGCGCCTTTGCTGATGCAAGATTGTAGTATTGATTGTGCAATAGCCTGGCTTCCGTGGCAACTTATTTCCACCACATCTTCGCCGGTGTAACTTTTAGGGTTTTTAAAAAGGGAAACCACCACTTCATCCAATGGTTTATTTTCAAAAGTAAGCATGCCAACATGTAGTGTATGCGATGGTTGTTTGGTAATATCTTTTGATAAAAATAACCGGTTAATAATTTGAATGGCATCAGTACCACTTAGGCGGATAACAGCAATGGCACCAATGCCCTGTGCGGTTGCCAATGCAACAATCGTATCATCCCAGCCTGCTAATTTTGTAAACATTGCGCAAAGATACAATGTGCAACAAATGATTTGATTTCAATAGCATTGCAGATTTATTTCCGCCATTCACTTTTCTGTAATTAACAGGCGGTTTGCCGATAAGGTTATTACTGCTGATAAGGATGCTTTTTAAATAATTTTTGTGTTGTATTTTAAAACTCAATTAGTGAATATATCAGAAATTAACTTTAGGTTTGTTACAAGTCTGTTGCATGCTTTTTTGAAAAGGCTGTTGTGTACTTTTAAAATTCTTTATAAACAATCAATATTTCTCTAAATGTCTTTACAACTAACCCGTCCGGTAGCCTTCATCGATCTTGAAACAACAGGTGTAAATCTTTCAACAGACAGAATTGTTGAAGTGGCTATGGTAAAAATTTTACCCGATGGAACACGCCAGGTAAAACGCAAGCTGATTAATCCGCAAATGCCCATTCCAAAGCAAACTACCGATATACATGGTATTACCGATGAAATGGTAAAAGATGCCCCTACTTTTAAACAGGCAGGGAATGAACTGAAGCAATTTATTGAGAATTGTGATATGGGCGGCTACAACAGCAATCGGTTTGATATTCCGATGCTGATGGAAGAATTTTTAAGAGCCGGAATGGAGGTGGATTTAAGCAAACGCCGCATGATTGATGTGCAGCATATTTTTTATACGATGGAGCCAAGAACATTATCGGCTGCTTATAAATTTTATTGCCAGAAAGAGCTAATAGATGCACATAGTGCCGAAGCGGATGTAAATGCCACCATAGATGTTTTGTTATCTCAATTACAACGCTATCCGCACCTTGGCAATACCGTTGATAGCATTTTAAATTCAATAGGCGAGGAGAAGATTGTGGACTATGCCCGCCGCTTTTTATTTGATGATAAAGGTGTGGAAGTGTTCAACTTTGGAAAGCATAAAGGAAGGCCAGTAACGGATGTACTAAAGGCCGAGCCTCAATACTATGACTGGATGATGAGGGGAGATTTTCCTTTGCACACCAAGCAAAAACTAACCGATATATTAAACAGAACCTTGTTAAAGAATATTTAAATCAAAAATGTTGGAAATATGTTGATTTCAAATCAACCTACAAACTGTACTTTCGTTACAATTTATTATTGAAATAACCTTGGAGAAACTTGTTATTATACCAACTTTTAACGAAAAAGAAAACATCGAGAAAATTATTGATGCAGTTTTTCTTTTGCATCAACAGTATCATGTTTTAGTGATTGATGACGGATCTCCTGATGGTACCGCCGTTTTGGTAAAATCATTATTTACAAAATATCCCGGACAGTTATTTATAGAGGAACGTACTGGTAAACTGGGGCTTGGCACAGCTTACATTCATGGTTTTCGCTGGGCTTTACAAAATGGTTATCAATACATTTTTGAGATGGATGCCGACTTTTCTCACAACCCTGCCGATTTGGAAAGGTTGTATGAAGTTTGTAAAAAAGGTGCCGGTATTGCCGTTGGTTCAAGATATGTAAAAGGTGGTTCAGTGATAAACTGGCCTGCCGATAGAATCTTATTATCAAAGGGAGCATCTTTATACACCAGGCTAATTACCTGGATGCCGATTATGGATCCAACTGCAGGTTTTGTTTGCTATAGGAGGGAGGTATTGGAAGCGATTAATCTTTCCGCCATACAGTTTTTAGGATATGCTTTTCAAATTGAAATGAAGTTTGCCGCATGGAAACTCAATTTCCTTATTGCCGAAGTGCCCATCACTTTCCAGGATCGCAAACTGGGCGAAAGTAAAATGAACAAGGGTA
>JAYTTM010000351.1:0-1893 GCA_043745055.1 Chitinophagaceae bacterium
AAAAAAAACACATGAAAACAATCATCGAGCCATTTAAAATAAAATCGGTAGAGCCAATTTATTTTACCACAAAAGAAGAGCGTATTGATATTTTAAAAAACGCTTATTATAATCCTTTCCTTATCCGATCCAACGATGTATTGATAGACCTGCTCACCGACAGCGGTACCAGCGCCATGAGCAGCAACCAATGGGCTGGCATAATGCGGGGCGACGAATCGTATGCAGGCAGTCCAAGTTTTTTTCGTTTTGAAGAAACCATACAACAAATAACCGGTATGCCTTTGGTAATTCCTACACACCAGGGCAGGGCATCAGAAAAAATTCTATTTAGTATTTTAGGCGGCAAAGGAAAATACTTTGTAAGCAATACTTTGTTTGATACAACCCGTGCCAATATAGAATTCTCCGGTGCCGAGGGTGTTGATTTTATTTGTGAAGAAGGTAAACATCCTTCTGTTCCGGCGCCCTTTAAAGGAAATATGGATACAGCTTCTTTTATCAAATTTATTGCAGAAAAAGGGGCAAAAAATATTCCGCTTTGTGTTATAACTGTTACCAATAATTCCGGTGGCGGACAGCCGGTAAGTATGGCAAATATTAAAGCAGTGCGAAAGATTTGTACCGAAAATAATATCCCCCTTTTTATAGATGCATGCCGTTTTGCAGAGAATAGTTATTTTATTAAACTGCGTGAAGCTGGTTATGCTGATAAGCTGGTTACTGAAATTGCAAAAGAACTTTTTTCTTATGCTGATGGCTGTACCATGAGCGCCAAAAAAGATGCCTTTGCAAACATTGGCGGTTTCCTTGCCATGCATGATGAAGCGCTTGCATTGCAATGCAGAAACCTGCTTGTTATTACAGAAGGATTTCCTACCTATGGTGGGCTGGCAGGGCGTGACCTGGAAGCAATTGCCATTGGATTGATAGAAGTGATGGACGAACATTATCTGCAATACCGCATCCGCAGTATTGAATACCTTACCAATAAATTAATTGCAGCAGCTGTGCCTGTAATGCAGCCTGCGGGCGGCCATGCGGTGTACATAGATGCCAAGGCTTTTTTGGATCATGTACCGGTGGAGCAATATCCCGGGCAGGCGTTGGTGGGTGCTTTGTATGTAGCAGGTGGCATCCGCAGCGTTGAAATTGGTTCGCTGATGTTTGGCAAATATGGTGAAGACGGCCACCTGATACCTGCCCAAATGGAACTGGTTAGGCTGGCAATTCCACGACGAGTGTACACCCAAAGCCATATAGATTATGTGGCCGAAGTAATTATTGAAGTATTCAACAACAGGAAGGCAATTAAAGGATTAAAAATTATGGAGGAGGCTCTAATGCTGCGGCATTTTACTGCTAAATTGCACCCCGTAGAATAGATATTTAACAAGCAGGAATTATGCGTAATGGATGATCAATATTTTCATTTACATGCTGCCCGGCAGGGTTTACTACTTGTACGTTTAAGAGATAAATTTTTTAGTGTAGCCACCACCACACGGCACTATAATTATTTAGTTAGAATGGCAAACCTGTTTAAATAAAACCCCTGAGATTGTTTACTAACAAACCAACCCTGCCGTTAACAGACCGTATTTGATATTGCATTTTTGGATATGTTGCTACCGGCTATCTTTATTGCCTGATATACTGTAAAGTGGAACGATGAAGCAAATGACAAAGATTACTTAACCGCTGCTAAAAGCTTGCTATTACTGTAACTGCCCGTTTTAAAAAATCGCTAAAAAAATATATTGCTTTTTGTAATTTGTATTGGTTAATAACTTATTTTAGAGAATTACAATTTAGCTGCCATTTTTAAAATCCTCTTAACCATACTTTTACAAGTAATTAATTTATTGGAGAAATTAAATAAAAAAAGCGACT
>JAYTTM010000352.1:0-1892 GCA_043745055.1 Chitinophagaceae bacterium
CGTCTTGCCCAAACTGAAGCCCAATAGAAAACCAAATGCCCATTATTAACCCAAAATGTTCAGCAGTGTAAGTCCTGCCCATACAAATGCTGATTGATAATGGCTGAATGAAAAACCGAAGCCCAACATAGCTACAATTAGTTAAGGCAAATAATTAAAAAAAAGTTGCAACCAACGTTAGGGCTTTGCGATGTTGGGGGATTTGAAAATCGTCAAGCCCGGAACCGCTGCCGATTGAAAGACAAATGTACAAGATAACAACCAAAAGCCCACCGATGCTTGTCCAGCCCGAACAACTGCTGCCATGTTGCTAATGATGAAGATAACAACGTCCTGCCCCAATATTGCAAAACCCCATGTTGGCAGAAGTTATTCTTTGAATTTAAAGTATTGTGGAATGTCAAACTCTTCAAATATTAAATGTTCAATCGCTTCATACTTTCCGTCTATTTTTCCTTTGGAAGGATAATATGTGTCAAATCTAAAACTGTTGAACTTATTATGAGTTTTAATTTCCACTGTGTAACTAGAAAATGGTTGATGCAATGGCAATTCGTCTAAATCCTTTTCATTTGTCAATTCCAATAAATTTAGACTATCAATTTTATTTTTAAATTTATCAAAACCGCTTTTCGGTTCAATTTTTATTTGGCTATAATATTGTTTTGTTTTTTTGTTATTTGTCAACAAGCCAACTTCAGTAAAATAACCTCTAAACTTATCCAAGCTATCTTTTGAAATAGATACTACTCTGTCAATAGAAGTGCTATTATTAATCCAAATTCTAAAAAAGTATTCTGCATCACTTGACTTAACTGGAAAAAGTCTGTCCCCAGAAGAAATAAAATTTCGGAAAGGCATAACAGCTTCTCGTCCTGTTGAGCAACTAAAAAAAGCGAATAAAATAAATAAAAAAACTATTGTCCATTTCATATAAGCTCGTCAAAGTTTCGGAATATAATTTCTGCCAACGGTCGGGTATTGCTGCAGGCAGGGAATTCATTGCTGTGTCTGCCCCCAACCGCTACTGAATAAAGATATAAAAGTAAAAGATAGTAAACAAAAGTTTAGCGATGCTTGTCCAGCCCACAACCGAAGCTGATAGCGAGCTGCAGCCAAAGATAACAACGTCATGCCCTGCTTGCAGCAATACCTTTGTTAGCGGCTGGCGATAAATTTAAAACTTGTTTGAATAAAAATATTGCTGCCTGAATAAAAGGTCGAAGGCAGTTTGCATTTGTAAATATTGCCTGCATCTAAAAGCTCTCAAAGTATCCGTTCCAAAGAAATTTTGCAATAAAATGCCACCACCCTGTCCACCGAAAACTGCCTGTAAACCGGCGGACACATTAAAGCCAGGTGTGAATAGTGAGCTGCAACCGAAAAAAGCAAACCGCCACACTGTCCACCGAAAACTGCTTGTAAAAACAAAAACACTTTTGACCTTTGGTATAACTTTAAAACTGCCAACCAAAAAAGCCCGATGCCAACAGCTTGCGAAAGTAGCAGACTGTAGCCAGTTTCCCGAAGCCCACCGCAACAAACGAAGTGGAAACCTCGTAGCTAAAAGCAGTCACCAACTGAGTTTGGAAATGTTGTTTGAATTAAAGAACTGTCATGTGTCTACCGAAAACAAACTGCTAAAACGAACACTGTTTGCAACCTGACCGATTAAAATGTTGCTTGATGTGTCGAAGGAAAAAACTGCGACAGCGAGACTGAAAACATTGAACTAAGCGTCTTTTATTTTTTATAAAACGTCGCCATGAATTCGTTTGAAACCAGCTTGCCGCTAACGACCGAGTATTTGCGAAGGCAGGGGATTCATTGAACGTCCAGCCCGGAACAAATGCTGATTGAAAAACTGAAATTGAAGATAACAACTAAAAGCC
>JAYTTM010000353.1:0-1887 GCA_043745055.1 Chitinophagaceae bacterium
GTTCACAATAAAATTAATGTAGCAAATGATGTCCTTACTAACGATGGTGCCTGGCAGCAGATCGCAATGATAAGCAAAAAGATACCGCATCTCCTGCATTGTAATTGCGGATGGTTCGGGGAGAATAGGGTTTGGCACTTAGCACGGCGTGCATTTGTTGCAAGGCTTCCTGTGCCTCTGGCAACAGGGTTACTTTAGTGTATTCATTTTTTTTTCATGATGAATTTGTTTTAATGAAAAGGGAAGGTCGTATTTTTAGTGGACATTTGCAGCCTTCACCGTAGGTGTTGGTTCAACAAAAGGTTTTGTGCAATTGGGGCTTGACGTTGCAGCAATCATCGGCAATGCATATCCAAGCTTTGATTTCGGCGGACGAAATTCTGTTGGGCATTAGTTCAAAACATCAACTTAAAATTATTAATTTAGCTTCAGTTCCGGGCAGACAGTTGGTCAATTCCCCAACTGCAGCAATACTCGAACGTTGTACGTCACCCTAAACAGCATCCCACTTAAATTCAAACTAGCATGACTTTGCCACCCGACCCCACGCTATTTTTAGCACATTGCAAGGCACACAAAACCTCAACACAAAGCCAACCTTGCAAAGAGCTAAAAATGCCAACGCACAGCCCACCCACCCCGGCTGACGAATATCTATCATAATTTGTTCGACACTTCAGCGATTTATCTTTACTGGACACCAAAGCCCACCCACCACCCAACTTGCGGACACTTAACAATTTGGAGTTGACAATTGCAGCAAACAGGTTTTAAAAACTTAACTTAGCGACAAAACAAGATAACGAAGAATGAATTTAATTGTCAAGCAAAAGAGGTGTTGGAAAAGTAGGTAAAGCAATTGAAGAAATTTTAATAAAAAATAAATGAGTTCAAACATTTCATATAAAGGCACAAGATGGTTCAAATGTGATTTGCATTTGCACACAACGGCAAGTTTGTGTTTTGAGGATAGAGAAATTACAGCACAACAATGGGTTGACAGAGCTATTGAACAAGGTTTGAACTGCGTTGCAGTAACAGACCACAATACAGGATTGGGAGTTGATGAAATAAAAGCGGCAGCAGATGGAAAGGAATTAACAGTTTTCCCTGGAGTTGAAATTACTTGCGATGCTTCAAAGGTTCACTTGCTTATTCTGTTTGATGTTACTAAGACATCAGCTCACATAAGAGATTTTCTAGTAAGAGCAGATATTAAAGCCGATGATTTTGGAAAGCAAGAAGCTGCTACAATTAAAAGCATTTTTGAAATTGCAGAATTAGCAACAACAGACGGAGCATTAGTAATTCCAGCTCATATTAATGAATACAATGGTTTAGGTTCAGTTAGCGTTGGCAACCTGAAAAAGTTTTTTACCGAATTCAATATCAATGCTGTTCAGGTAGTTCATAAGGAATTTCTAAATCCATCATTACAGACAATTGGGAATACAGATTTGAAGGCATTGCTTAACGACTATTACAATAATCCTAATCCTGCAATTGATGATGCTACGGTAAAAGAATGGTTTACACCCGTAAAATATGCTATAGAAAATAATCTTGCAATCCTGACCTTTTCGGACAATCCTCATGAGCCAAAGAATTCCAAACATGGTTTGTTAGGAATTGGAAGCCATTACACTTGGATAAAAATGGATGAACAGCCGTCACTTGAAGGTTTACGGCAAGCATTTTTACTTCCTGATTATAGAATTAAAAACGAGTTTGACAGTGCCAATAAGCCATACAACAAACCCGAACTATGGATTAAGTCAATTTCTGTTTTAAACACCACTATTACTGATGCAGGTACTCCTTTAAAAATTGAATTTAGTCCACAGCTAAATACCTTAATTGGAGGAAGAGGGAGCGGCAAATCAAGTA
>JAYTTM010000354.1:0-6868 GCA_043745055.1 Chitinophagaceae bacterium
ATCAACTATCTTATCCTTCATCATTTTGAGCAACTGGTAAGTTTACTCTACCGCATAGATGTAAGCGAAGCAAAAATAAAATCACTCTTGCAAAATCAGGCAGGAGAAAATGCAGGCAATTTAATTGCGGCGTTAATTATAGAAAGACAATTACAAAAAATTAAAACCCGCCGGCAATTTAGTAAAAAAGAGGACGAATTTGATGATGAAGAAAAGTGGTAATATCCAGTGAGTTTTAAATTACAGCACACAAACTAAGGAAGCAGATTAAAAAGGCAGGCACCGGTATTTTCCGGTGCCTGCTATAATTTTTGCCAGCTGCAATTGTATATTACAGCTTCGGTAACTGATAACCATTGTGATATTCTTTCATTAAATATTGGGCGTTCACTGCTTCATCTGTAAACCTGTTTTTGGTTGTATCCCAAAATAATTTTTGTCCGGTGCGATAAGCAATGTTTCCCATTTGGGCAATGGTTGCCACATGGGCACCCTCCTGTATGGAACAATGCAGATCGGCCATTTTTCTAGACTTTACAACGGAAACAAAATTTTCCCAATGTTTATTAAGGCCATTATCAGCAGCTGCAACAAAAGGTTTGCTTACCTTATTTTTGCTTTGCTTTTCATCAATAATTTCCCAGCCGCCACGGTTTAATATAAGTGTTCCATTATTACCAATGTAGGCTATGCCATGGTCACGGCCATAGGAGCCATTATCAATACCCATGGCAGAATCCCATACCAGGTTAAAATTGTCAAATTCATACAAAGTAGTCAATGTATCCGGCGTTTCTTCCAGTAAGTCGGGGTAAGCAAAACGACCGCCTAATGCTGCAATTGACTTGGGTGCGCCTGCCTTCATGCCCAGCAAACCATAATCGAGTAAATGAACACCCCAGTCGGTCATTAATCCTCCGGCATAATCCCAAAACCAGCGAAAATTAAAATGAAATCTGCTGGCGTTAAAAGATCTTTTAGGAGCCGGCCCCAGCCATTGGGCAAAGTCCACACCAGCAGGTGGCGCTGAGTCTGACACTACCGGGCCTGGTTTCATCCAACCCTGGTAGCACCATACTTTTACGGTGCGAATGTTACCTAATTGTCCGCTTTGTACAAAATCAACAGCATCTTTAAAATGTTGCTGGCTACGTTGCCATTGCCCGGCCTGTACTACCCGATTGTATTTTTGCTGTGCCTTTATCATCAGGTTGCATTCTTCTATGGAGTTGCCCACCGGCTTCTCTACATACACATCTTTACCCGCTGCACAGGCATCTGTCATTATCAATGCATGCCAATGATCTGGTGTGCCAATTATAACAGCATCAATATCTTTTTGATCTAGCAGGGCCTTGTAATTATGGTACACTTTTACTTTAGATGCATCTACATTTAATTTAGCCAAATCGCCGAGGCGCTGGTCTATTACTGATTGATCAACATCACAAATTGCAATCAGGTTTACACCCGGTACTTTTAAGGCTGCTGTAACATTGGCCCAGCCCATGCCCTTAATGCCGATGGCACCAATATTTAGTTGATCGCTGGGAGCAATGCGGTTTTTAAAAATAGCAAAAGCGTTGTTATCAAATGTAGAAATCAACATACTGCCTGCTAGTAAGGAGGCGCTGTTGTGAAGAAATTTACGGCGGTCTGGCATGGGTATTTTTTTATGTATGGAAAAGAATCGTTAAAAAAACAAGTTACAAAGAAATACCTGCCGAAATACAATTTTGAAATTTTATGAAGATGATTATTTGATGTATTTAGTTTGGAGTCAGATTCTAACCTAAACTCTGATTTGTTTGCTGGTTATATAGGCGGCCTTAGATTTAAATAGTATACAGAAGTTATTTCAACTTTCTATGTTTCTCTTTGTCACTCAACTGCTTTGCATTTTGATTACTTACAATTTTTTTTCCACTTTTTGCTTCAATTTCTCTTCTGGTGTTTCCTGCAATAGTTCCGCCTTGCTTTGCTATTATTTTATTTTCTTCGAAATCTTTGGGATTCTTTTCTTTACTAATTTCTGTTGTGGTAGCTTCTGCCAGCATGTTCAACACCAGTTCTAAGTTGGTCATGTTGTCTCGCAGGTTTTCTTTTTTAAGATTTTTAAATTGCTTGTATTCTTTTACACTCCCCTTTTTTTCCACTCCAGGCCTGTGTTATTATATCTGTTAGTGTTGCAAACTCTTGTCCTTTCTTCACGCCACGGTTTTCCCATTCATCTGTAAGTTCCTTGCGTACTTCAATACTTTTTAGCCGCTGGTTTATCCATTCTTTACTATAACCAAGTTTTAAATAATTTTCCATCGCCCTGTCTATGCTCAACTCCGGGTTCTGGCTTTCTTCAATTCTTTCATATCCTGTTTTTGCAAGCCACTGTTTAAATGGTTCGGCTTTGGGTGAGGGAATGGATTGAATTATTCGAAGTAGGGTTTCTGTATCGGCGGTATCCGTTTCTCTAAACTTGCCATCTTCTGCAGACAGTTTCAACCGTACGATTTTTTCGTACGCTTCACTTCCTTCTGCTTTTAGCTTCTTTTTTAAATCGCTCCAATATCGTTTTGGAAGACTACTATCAGTTAATATTTCAATAATATCAATTACTGAAAAATACCAAACCTCTTTTTCTGCATCCCATTGGCTACGCACTTTTTTTTCTTCAAATAATTTTATACTGCTCATGGTTGTTTCTTTTTTGCCTTTGTACCATTTTCTCCAGTTATTCCTAATGGGAAAAATCCAATGATTTTACCCACTAAACGATTATCATATTAAATTGAAATCTAAAATAATAAACATTCTCTATTCCTTTGAAAAAGATTAATAACTCCAAAAGTACCCTTTGTTGCAATTCCTGAAAAATTGGACTTTTAAATAAATTTTTCACAACTATTATTTTGTAAAAAGTATTTTAAATGTGGAGTCGTAAAAGTTGTCGACAGTTCAGTAGACCTTCGCCTAAATATCGCTCAGTGATTTACATGGAAAAGAATTTGCTGGAAATGCTGCTTTTAGAATGGAATATACCTGAATGGAATACAAAGAAAATGATCCGCTTTGCGAAAGATAAAAAACCCGGTTTGTTTTAGCTTTTTGAATTAAAAATGAACTGATCTTATAGAACTAAAACCACTTTTTTAATTCCGTTTATCTAATCCCCAGGATAATTTATTGCGCAGGGTTTGCAGAAAATTATTTTCATTGAGGCGGATAAGATTGATGCCGAATTTTTCTTTTTTTACTGCTAACTGTGCTTCTTTGGGTACAACAACCCGGCGGCTGTCCAGCGTGCAAATGAAGGAATCGGTACGGCCTTCTACTTCAAAAGAAATTATGTTGTTATCTGGTATTACAATGGGGCGAATATTGAGGTTGTGCGGCGCAACAGGAGTAATAACCAAACTGCCACTTTCCGGAAAAACAATGGGTCCGTTACAACTAAGCGAATAACCGGTAGAGCCTGTTGGAGTTGCTACAATCAGTCCATCTGCCCAATAGGTATTTAAAAATTCTCCGTTTAGATAAGTGTGGATTTTTATCATGGAAGAAGAGTCTTTCTTTTGCAGTGTAAACTCATTGAGGGCGTAAGGCATACCATTAAAGATGGGTATGTTTGCATCCAAATGTATCAGTGTACGGTTTTCGGTAACATAGGTGCCTTCTACCAATGCCCTTATAGCCGACCGGATTTCTTCCTTGCCAATATTGGCTAAAAAACCTAACCTTCCATAGTTAACTCCTAACACGGGAATTCCTTTATCCTGCACCAATGTTACAGTATCCAGCAACGTACCATCGCCACCAAGGCTTATCATACAATCAATACTGTCGTCTAAATCTGCCGCTGAATTAAAGGTGGCATACTTACCTTTTATTTTTACAGCCGAATAAAACTGGTTGAAAAAATCCTGAAAAAAAACAGGCTCCACCTTGTATTTATTTAACTCCTCCAGCAACATATCCATGTCGTCGTTCTGATTATTTTCAATTCCCCTGCTGTATATGGCTATTTTCATTTAGTTAAGTTTTTATCCCTAAAATTCCAGGGGCATTAGCTGTTTCAGGCGGTTTTACTTTTTCTGATAATCATTTGACCTGCATTCCTCATTGGTTTGATCAATAAAGAACCAGCAATACAAATGAGCATGTTGTTCCTGTTTTTAATAAAGTGGAATTATATTAAAATTATATTTACAACCAAGCCACCATATAAACAACAACCTCTTCCAAAAATTTGTTTATTCAAATACCCTGATAATAAAGTATTGAAGATGCTCACAATCCACTTTGAGCCTGTAAAAATAGGCCGTTTTTACCTAATTGGTTAAAGCTGTATTCTACCCGGAGGTTGATATCGTACAAAGTAAGGATGTCTATACCAAACCCTCCTGAATACAACAGCTTATTATTTAAGTTTGTTGCGAATTGCTTTTTATTGTAAGTGTATCCAACATCTGCATAAGTTTTGGCAAAAAAGCTAAAGGGTATACTGCTGTACTTTTTTGTTTTAAATGGTAAGGGGAAATTAAATGTATATAATTTCTTTTTAAGGGTAGAGCGTAAGAGGCCGTATGCCACTCCATCCACCACATATAACTCCAGCCCACGCAGGTACTGCTCACCATAGCCCATTGCCCGCTGGTTAATATAAGGCTGGTTAAATGGTAAAGTAGTTTTGGCTGATGCATTGATACTGCCATACCATTCTTTTCCCAACGGCCAGTATTTATTAAAATTGCCTTCCACAAAAAACATACTTACATCTCCGGAAAATCCCAATCCCCGCTTTAATACCTTAACCATGCCGGTAACACCCTTTAATGGATACACGGCATTATTGGTGTTAATGTATTGAAAAGTATAACTGAGATCGATATAATTCTGTATCGGATTGCTGCTGTTAAAATAATTGGGATTGTATGCTTTATCCAGTAAAGAATCGGTTACCTGCAGGTGATGGTAGGTAACGTTGAAGGAATGTGACTGCAGGATATTTTTTCGGATAGTATATCCTGCGGATACATAAATATTTTTCCGGGAGTAATCTCCGTTGTTAAATAGAAGCGGTTTATTATCGTAACCTGTTTTGTAGATGTGCTCCCTGTTTTCAATAAATCCACCTCCAAATGAAAATCCGTGCGTAAGTTTTTTATTAACGTATGGTTGGGCGTAGGTAAAAGATATATTACGGGTAAATCCGTTTAGAAAAATCAACCGGAGCAAATCCCTGCGACCGGTGAGGTTGTAATGGGTAAACTTTATTCCATATACTACTCTTTCCAGGTCGCCATGATATTTCTGCAACCATTCATTTATATTTCTGTCTATCAGTTGAAATTTGGGTATGGGAAAAATATACCAGCGTTCTTTTACCAGGAAGTTTACATCAATTTCGTTGGCAGCTGTAATGGACAATTCAATTTTTACTTCATTGAACAGGTTGGTATTGTACACCTGCTGCCGGGCATTTTGCAGTTCGGTATTTAATGTGGTAATTAATAAGGAATCGCCGCTTTTAAATTGAATTTCCCGGAGTATGATGTAGCCTTTTGTACGCTTGTTACCGATAATATTTATTTGATGGATAACAATTTTTGCGGAAGAATCTTTAAAGTTTGCCAGCAACTTATCTGCGGCACCGGTAGATACATCAATATTTTGAGCAGTAGCGCTGGTAACAATAAAAAGCAGTATGCAGCATTGATATATCTTTTGTAGAAAGCCCATTAAATGTTACACTTGCCCTGGTTGAAAAGCTGTAAAAGTAATTGATATTACTGTAAAAGTTGGTTGGATAAAAGGGATGCGTATTTATTTTTTATCGCATTTTTATTAAGCATAATGTGCGTAACCCATATTTTCTTGCAAAATCCATGCGTTTAAATATCTAGGTAGTTCATCAGGTGGCGGTAGTTGCTGTGGATTTCATTTTCAAATTTTTCGTCGCCAAAATAATAAATTACATCGTACTCGTATCTTTCAAAAGCTGCAACAATGGAAGCTATTTCTTTTTTATTGAGATGAAGTGTTACCGTTAGCATGCCAGTTTCTGGTTGTACAGTAGTGTTAAGATGCAGTACAGTAGCATCGTTGCTTTCCACAATGCGGCTTATTTCCGAAAGGGCAAACTGGCTTCTTTCCATTTCCATTACGATAATGCCGCCTATTTCTGTAGCACCCGAAAAATCTCCCAATGCTCTTAATAAATCAGGAGCAGTAATTACGCCGGCCAGTTCATTGTCTTCTGTAATTACCGGCACCACGCTAGATTCGTACCGGTTGCTAAAATTAACTGCGTTTAAAAAATGTTCGTTTTCTTTAACAGCAGCCGCAATAAAATGCTGTTCCAATATTTGAATGGTTGATTTTTCTTCTTCTGCGTCCATCAAATCATCTTCCCCAATAAGGCCCAGGTAACTATCTTCTGATACTACAGGCAAATGGGTAACTTTGAAATCGTTGATTAACTGTATGGCCTTGGCGATACTGTCGTTTAATTGAAGACGGGGTATATTATTGTTGATAAGGTCTGCCGTAAGCATATACAGGTTAACGGGTTTTATAGCAATTTATTTTTCAGTTAACAAACATGACAATTAAAAATACTAAATAGTTGCAGCAGGCGTTTGTTGTTTTACCAAAAAAGTGCTTAAAATGCTGTTAAACTCTTCCGGTACTTCCATCATAGGTGCATGACCACATTTATCAATGAAATGCAGTTCACTATTTGGTATCAGGTTGTGAAACTCTTTGCCAACAAAAGGAGGTGTTATGGCATCGTTGTTACCCCATATAAGGCAGGTAGGTTGTTTAATATCTTTTAATTCTTCGCCCAGGTTGTTGCGGATGGCGCTTTTTG
>JAYTTM010000355.1:0-6861 GCA_043745055.1 Chitinophagaceae bacterium
CACAAGATACTTTGAACAGCGGAAACAGGTTTGGCAAAAACTGGATTCCGGCAGAGTGTGATGTAAGCATTCGGCCGGGTTGGTTTTATCATGCAGCCGAAGATGAAAAAGTAAAATCGCCGGCTGAGTTATTTGATTTGTATTTAAAGTCGGTTGGCCGTGGCGCTAATTTATTATTGAATATTCCACCCAATGGCCGGGGGCTTATCAGCAATAACGATTCTATTGCTTTAATAGGATTTAAAAATTTACTGGAAAATAATTTTAAAAATAATTTGATTAAAGGCAAACAACTATTTCTTGTTACAGCAAATAAACTAGCCTCGGCGCCGCAATTGAATGATGGCGATGCAACAAGTTTTGTAAAGATTGATAAGCCAAAGTCGAAAGTTTTGGTGAAGTTTATAAAGCCAACCATTATTAATTGCATAGTGATGCAGGAAGCCATTCAATTTGGACAAACCATTGCAGCTTTCACAGTAAAGTTATCTACAAATAAAGGTGTAGAGGAAATTAAAGGAACCACCATCGGCAGAAAAAGAATCTTAACTTTTCCAGCTAAGAATATTACACGATTTACCATCAGTTTTGCTGGAAATTTAGCACCAGCCTTGTTAAGCGAAGTAGAAGCTTATTCATTTATGGGTGAATAAATTACAGGTACCCATTCATTTTTAATAATTTTATTTTAATTGCCTTTAGTATTTTTATGCAAATTGCAAAACAATGGATGTAAATATTGAATCTTCCTGGAAAGAAGTATTGAAAAATGAGTTTACCAAAACTTACTTTCTGGAGATAGCTACATTTTTAAAAATGGAAAAAAATGCTGGTAAAATTATTTATCCACCCGGCCCTTTAATTTTTAACGCTTTTACGCAAACGCCTTTTAACAAAGTAAAAGTGGTCATCATCGGGCAAGATCCCTATCACAATCCAGGGCAGGCACACGGCCTTAGTTTTTCTGTTCCCAGCGGTGTTAAACCGCCGCCATCTTTAATGAATATATATAAAGAGATCAACTCAAGTCTTGGTATATCTATGCCAGCTGAATTTGGAAACCTAACTAAATGGGCAGAGCAAGGCGTACTATTATTAAATGCTATCCTTACTGTACGGGCCAACGAAGCTGGAAGTCATTCCAAAATTGGGTGGATGAATTTTACAGCTGCGGTTATAAAAAAAATATCTGACGAAAAAAGCGGTGTTATATTTTTATTATGGGGTAAGTTTGCGCAGGAAAAACAAGTGTTAATTGATGAAACAAAACACTATGTTTTAAAGGCTGCCCATCCATCTCCTTTTAGTGCCTTTCAGGGCTTTTTTGGTTGCAATCATTTTGTAAAAACCAATCAATTGCTTACTGAGCAGGGGCTGCAGCCAATAGACTGGAAATTATTAACGCCTTAACCCAATTTTTTATTCCGCCTTAAAAAGCCGGGTAAAAATCTAATTAAAACTAATATGCAAAAAACTGTTCAGCATTTAAAAATAAAAAAAAACAGTTCCGGTGCTAAAAATATTGCGTTAGATATTTTTGCCCGTATATGGGCTCTTTGGGGAATGGTTTCTTTTGTGGTAACATTTTTAATCATTTTTATTCCCTCCATGTTTTCTTATTTCTTTCCTGAAAAACGGGGGCAGGATTATTTTATCTGGGTTTCCCGTTGCTGGATTAGTATTTGGTTAAGGATGATTGGTTGTCCGCTTACTGTAAAGGGACTTGAAAATTTCAAACCCGGTGAAACCTATGTAATAGTTTACAATCACAATGCATTTCTGGATGTGCCGCTATCTGCGCCTTATGTGCCTGGAGGAAATAAAACAATTGCAAAAGCTTCTTTTACCAAAGTACCCATCTTCTCTTTCTTTTACAAAAGAGGCTCAGTATTGGTAGACCGGAAAAGTAATGCAAGCCGTATAAAAAGTTTTGAAGAAATGAAAAGCGTATTGCAAAAAGGGCTGCACATGTGCATTTATCCCGAAGGCACCCGCAACAGAACAGCGGAACCTTTAAAAGCTTTTCATGATGGCGCTTTTAAATTGGCTGTTGAAGCAAAAAAACACATCATGCCTTGTGTAATTGTTGGTACCCAAAAGGCAATGCCCATTCAAAAAAAATTTTATTTGTTGCCCACCCGGTTATATATGTACTTTTTACCTCCAGTTTCAATCGAAAATGAATCAGCCCAATCACTAAAAGAAAGTGTATTTGAGCTGATGAAAAATAAATTTGTTAGTGAAACAGGTAAAATAGCTTGATGATATTTTATCTTTTTAGCAAGTTTTTGAGCATCTATACAGCGAATTTTCAACCTGTTAATGATTGCATTGTGAGTTTTTTAGTTTCCACATTAACTGAATGATTATAAATGTGTATTTTTGGCCGCAACCTAATAAAATATATAATTATCGGGTTTTAATCCAATTGGTTAAAGAATTTTTAAAGAATAATAGAATTGTTTTGACATGAAGAAAAAAGTTACTAAGATTGGCGTACTTACTTCCGGTGGGGATTCGCCTGGTATGAATGCCTGTATAAGGGCAGTAGTTCGCACCGGCATTTACCATGGGCTTGAAGTTTTCGGTATCATGCGAGGATATACGGGTATGGTAGAAAATGATATTTTTAAAATGGAAGGTCGAAGTGTGGCAAATATTATTCAGCGAGGGGGCACCATATTAAAAACATCCCGCTGTAAAGAATTTTTTTCTCCCGAAGGCAGAAAAAAAGCATACGATAATTTAAAAAAGCATGGCATTGATGGATTGGTAATAATAGGTGGAGATGGCAGTTTTAGAGGCGCACAGATTTTTAGCAATGAATACGATATACCTTGTATTGGTTTGCCGGGCACTATTGATAAAGATATTGCAGGTACTGATTTTACAATTGGTTTTGATACTGCGGTAAATACAGCAGTTGAAGCCATTGATAAAGTAAGAGACACTATGGATGCCCATGATAGGTTATTTATTATAGAAGTAATGGGTAGGGATGCAGGTTACATAGCTTTGCATAGCGGTATTGCAACAGGTGCTGAAAATATTTTGATTCCGGAAAGAAAAACTGATATTGAGGAAGTAATAAGGCAATTGGCTGAAAAAGAAAGACGCCATAAATTGGTAAACCTGATAGTAGTTGCAGAAGGGGATGAGTTTGGAGGTGCCAACGAAGTAGGGAAAATTATTCAGGAACGGCTACCTCAACAAGAAGTAAGGGTTTGCATTTTGGGCCATATACAAAGAGGAGGTTCGCCTAGTTGTTTCGATCGGTTAATTGCCAGCCGTATGGGTTATTCTGCTGTAGAATGTTTAATTGAAGGCAAGTACAATGTATTTGTAGGAATTGTTAACAACCGCATGCATTACACACCACTCAACGACGCTGTAAAAAAGAAACAACGAATAAGTGAGGAATGGATGAAAATTGTTAAGATATTAGCATCCTAAACTACTGGACTTTAAAGGGGGACAAACCACGTCCTCTCTCTTTATTGATTGGTTATAATTATTCACTGGATTTTTAAATAAAGGACTTATCGTGGAAAAGTTCTGCAATGGATTTAGGGCATGAGTAAAAATATCGGCAAATACCTGCATACAGAAATGGACAAAGCGGCTGGCATAAAGCACACAATGAAAAGAACCAAAATTGTTGCTACTGTTGGCCCGGCCTGCTCTACTTACGATAAGTTACTTGACCTGGTTAAAGCTGGTGTTAACTGTTTCAGGCTCAACTTTTCTCATGGTTCTCATGAAGATAAAGCAGTGATCATTGATTTTTTGAGAGAAATAAATAAAAACGAGCCATACAATATCGCCATCCTCGGCGATTTGCAGGGCCCTAAGTTAAGGGTTGGTGACCTTGAAAATGGAAGAATTGAATTGAAAGAAGGGCAGGAAATTATTTTTACTACCGAAAAAATAGTTGGTACGCCTGAAAGGATTTATGTATCCTATCCTAGTCTTGCCAATGATGTAAAAATTGGTGAGCGTATTTTTCTGGATGATGGAAAAATGGAAGTGAAAGTAATTGAAATTCTAAATCCTAATGAAGTTAAAATTTCTGTTACATTGGGTGGTATTTTGCTTCCTAAAAAAGGTGTAAACCTTCCAGACTCCGCACTTACAATGCCTTCCCTTACAGAAAAAGATATTGTTGATCTTGAATTTATTTTAGAAAAAGACCTCGATTGGGTGGCGCTTTCTTTTGTACGGTCAACCAAAGATGTGAGGGAGTTAAGAAGACTTATTAATAAAACGGAAAGTAAAATAAAAATCATTTCAAAAATTGAAATGCCCGAAGCATTAACCAATATCCGGGATATTATTATTGAAAGTGACGGCATTATGATTGCCCGTGGCGATTTGGGTGTTGAGGTTCCTATCGAACAGGTACCATTAATTCAAAAAGAAATCATTTTAAAGTGTATGCACCGTGCCAAACCGGTAATTGTTGCTACACAAATGATGGAAAGTATGATGGAACGTACCAAACCCAACCGTAGTGAAGTAACCGATGTTGCCAATGCAGTGCTGGAAGGTGCTGATGCGGTAATGTTAAGCGGCGAAACCGCCATGGGAGACTATCCTACTTTGGTAGTGGAAACGATGAGTAAAATTATAATGGAAGTTGAAAACAAGGCATACAATTTTGACAGGGATGATATACTCACCCCACAGCCGCACTCGCCTTCACTTTTAAGTGATGCACTTTGTTCCAGTGCCTGTAAACTTGCCAAAGATGTTAATGCATCCGCATTGGTAGGGATGACACAGAGCGGCTACACTGCATTTATGCTCAGCAGCTACAGGCCAAAAGCTCCTTTGTTTATTTTTAGCAAAGAAAAAACCCTTATTAACCAGTTAAGTTTAAGCTGGGGTGTAAGAGCTGTATATTATGGTGAAGAAGTAAGCCTGGATGATATTTTTCTGGACCAGATAAATATTTTGAAAGAAAGAGGTTTTCTTCAAAAAGGAAATATTGTTGTAAATACCGGTAGCACGCCCATTGATCTTCATTTACCTACCAACGTTATTAAAATAACAGAAGTGGGTTAATAGCTTTTTATTTATTTTAATAGCCCTCTTAATTTTAAGAGGGCTTTTTTATGTGTGTTATCAAAAAAGGTTTATAAAATAAATTAGTTAAACAGGTATTTATTTTTAGAGTAAAATCTATTACTCTTATTGATTATTTTTTTACAAAACCATCAAACTGCATCCCCTTATATCCGAATTATCCAATCTTCCTAATATTTCAAAACTGCCATCTGCATATAATTTACCTGCATCATCTGTTGCTAAAAAAGAGCAGGAATAAAGATTTGCCAAATCAATAATATTTACTGCCCCGGATGAGATGTTGCCATCCATATTGCTGTGTATGCAAAAAGGGTCATCTTCTTCCCTGATTAAAATTTTCATCCAGGGTGGCGTATTAAAAATTCCGTTGCCTTTGGAGTATGCCTGGCTTAGTAGCTCCGTCATGCCATATTCGGATTGTATTTGTTGCAGCTGAAAAGCCTTTTGCAAAATCACCTGTACCTGCTGTTTCGTCATCTCTTTTTTTCGGCCCTTCATACCACCGGTTTCTATAATGCTTGTATAAAAAAGCGGCATGGGAAATTGCTCCGCAAAATCCAATAGCGCAAACGTAACGCCTATCAGCAAGGTTGGTTGCTGCTGTTGTTCATGTTGTTTGATGGTGTTTTTTAATTGCTGGTAATTGTTAAGATAAAAGCCGCTTTGTGGGTGGCCGCTTTGCTGTATCAACTGATCAACCATCATTACCAACGACGAATTATTTCTTTCCAGGTAAGAGGGCAGTAGCCCAAGAATACAATAGTCTTTAACATCGCCATAAAACAACCGGAAAGTTTTATTGAAACTTTTTTGGTATAAACCAATGTCCTTTACCAGGTGTTTACTATTAATGGTTTGTGAGGTACCGCTGCTTTCAAAAACTACTTGTGGGCTAAACGCTGTGGTTGTAACAATATGTGTTTTAAAAAAAGCAATGGGTAAATAAGGTATTTTTTCAATAGTAGAAATAGAAGTTTCCTGTATATTGAGGACTGTACAAAATTGCCTGTAAACAACGTTGTTATTGTATTGGAAACGAAAAACCTCCAATGCTATTTCTGTAAAATTAACTTTACCTGCATTGAAAATTTTCTCTTCCAAAACGGTATTTTTAACAGCTGTATTCAATTTCTATTGTTACATTTGATGGATAAAATACAAAGATGCGGAACTACATTATAATAGCTGTCATTTGTTTGGGAATTATCAGTTGTACTAAAAATAAATTTTCTTCTACCCCTCAGTTGAAATATAAATCTGTAAATACTGATATTCTTGACAGAGGTCAAATTATTAGTTTTAAATTATCCTACACCGATGCGGAAGGTGATTTGCAGGATACTATTTTTGTACAAAAAGTTGAACCTACCTGTGCACTGAGTGGGTTTACATCAAAGTACGTAATGCCTGCTTTTCCAGTTACAGCTAATTCTGAGGGAGAAATAACCGTATCTTTTGGTTATAATGTAGATAATTATCCGCTTATAAAAGCGCCTCAATGTGGCAGAAATGATACCTGTTATTTTAGGTTTATGCTTAAAGATAAAGCCCAGCATAAAAGTGATACTGTAAACTCAGGACAGATAATAATTATTAAATAGCAACTCCTGCAAAAATTATTTCATCTCCTTATATCCCATGCTGTTTGGGCTGCTTTATGTGCAGCAGCACTCGTATTTCAAACCCATCAATTGTTTCATTTACCGGTTAACCGGAATATGATGGGATTTGTTTTTTTTGCAACTATCTGCAGTTATAATTTTCATTATTTAA
>JAYTTM010000356.1:0-6847 GCA_043745055.1 Chitinophagaceae bacterium
AATAACCGCTGTACTTTTTTTACAGTTGATATACGGAGGATTTATGGCAGGTATAAAAGCGGCAGTGGTAGCACCAACCTGGCCAACTATTAACGGTTACTGGATACCAACTACTATGGGAGAAATGTCTCCTTTAATAAAAAACATTTTGTACAATCCAATCACCATCCATTTCATACATCGTGGACTGGCTTACCTGCTTTTTGTAATGGTAATTACCTGGTGGTATCAATCAAAAGAAATTAAAAGCTCCAACTTATTCAGCAGCCTGAGAAAAATTTTATTGTTGCTGTTAGCAGCACAGGTATTGTTGGGGATACTAACTGTTTTGAACGCTACTTTTACCACCCGCCTGGTATGGCTGGGTGTTAGTCACCAATTTACCGGGATGTTATTGGTAATAGTATTCACCACTTTGTTGTTTGTTGTAAGAAGAAAGCCTACTACTTCATAACTACTAATATTAAACGCAACAGCCGATACTACATTCCTTAATTTTTTCGTTGTACATTTAGATAAACGAAATTAATGTTGCAGCTGTTAAAAAATATCTTCTATTCTTTTCCTGTACAACTGTTGCTGCTGCACTTTCGTAAGTACCAGGTGCTGTTAATATTCTGGCTGTTTTTGGCCAGTACAGTTAACAGCGGTTTTTTAAAAAGTTATGGGGCAGATTCTTTGTTTTTTGTACCCGAATACATGGGTAAAGTAAATGCCCTGAGTGCCGCTTTAGTAGGTGTTGGAATGGGTGTTTTTTTTATGAGCTGGAACATCACCACCTTTATTTTACACACCAAAAGGTTTAAGTTTTTAGCGGCAACCTCTAAGCCGTTTTTAAAATATTGTATTAACAACTCCGTGTTGCCACTGTTTTTCTTAATTTTTTATTTAATTAAATCTTTCAACTTCAATTTTAATAAGGAGTTGCTGAGTACGGGAGAAGAGGCTTTATTAATTATTGGTTTTATAGGCGGACTTTTTTTATTATTGTCTTTTTCTTTTGCTTTTTTCTTTGGGGCAGACAGGCATATTTTAAAAACGATTGCGCCTGTAATTGCCAACCGGCAACATTTTAAAAAGAATTTTGACCCTGCAAAAAATCCGCAACAGGATGGCTTTGGAATGAAGGTGGGTTATTATTTCAGCGTTCTTTTCCGTTTACGCAAAGCCAGAAATGTATCGCATTACAGTGAAGACTTTTTAGATGCCATTTTTAAACGCCATCATTTTGCAGCCATTATGGGTATTGTTTTAGCTTTTATTTTTTTAATTACTGCAGGCTTTTTTTTAGATCTTAAATTTTTTCAGGTACCTGCAGCTGTTAGCATCACCATTTTTTTCGCCATAATGGTGGCAGTAATAGGCGCACTCACTTATTTTTTAGAAAGCTGGAGTGTGCTTTTTATTATTGTATTACTTGCTGTGGTTAATGTATTATATGAGGCTGAAGTTATTGATCCAAGGAACAAAGCATATGGGCTTAATTATAATAATAAAACAGAAAGGCCAACCTACAATAAACAAACGTTGCAGCAGTTGTGCATGCCAGGTATTATTGAAAAAGACAAAGCAAATATGCTTACCATTTTAAACAACTGGAAAAGCAAACAGCATACAGAAAAGCCAACAATAATTTTTATTAATGTAAGTGGCGGCGGCTTGCGCAGTACAACCTTTGTAATGAATATGCTGCAACAGATAGACATTGTTACAAAAGGGAAACTGCTGCAACAAACTTTTTTAATTAGTGGTGCCAGCGGCGGTATGTTATCGGCCACTTATTACCGTGAGTTGTACCGACGCAAAATGAATGGCGATACTATACAGTTGAATAACCCTCAATACATAAACAATATTACACAAGATTTGCTAAACCCTGTTTTCACCTCTATGGTTAGCCGGGATCTTTTTTCTCCGGCACAAAAATTTGCCGTGGGGCCCTACAGTTATATTAAAGACAGGGGTTTTGCTTTTGAAGAAAAGCTAAATGAAAATGCCAATAGTATATTGGGCAATTCCATCAGTGATTATGTTGCCGATGAAAAGGCCGCAAAACTGCCATTGATGATTTATAATTCTGTTATTTCCAGAGATGGTCGTAAAATGATGATTAGCACACAGCCGCTTAGCTTTATGATGAAACCGTTGCTGTTTCAAAAAGATACGGGTTTTAGTCCTGACGCAGTTGATTTTACATCGTTACTGGCAAAGCAAAATCCACTTAATTTGCGGCTGCTTACTGCCATGAGGATGAATGCTACTTTCCCTTACGTATTACCCAATGTGTGGTTGCCCACCAATCCAATTATTGATGTAATGGATGCAGGACTCAGGGATAATTTTGGTCAGGAAACAACACTTCGGTTTATTGATAATTTTAAAGAATGGATTGCGGCTAATACATCGGGGGTAATAGTGTTGCAATTGAGAGACAGGGTTAAAGACAACTGGCAGCAACCGCTTGAAACAGGTTCTGTTACAGATTTAATTCTCAAGCCTGCCACCATGTTGCAGCACAACTGGTATAAGTTGCAGGATTATTTTCAAACAGATCAATACAGTTACCTGAATGATGCGAATGGACTTGCTATGCATCGCCTCACATTTATGTATGTGCCTGCCAGGGAAGAAAAAACTGCGGCGCTAAATTTTCATTTAACCGCCGCAGAAAAAAAAGATGTAATTGCTTCTTTTAACACAGTTTACAACCAGGCAATGTTAAAAGAATTTGTTTCACTTATAAAGTAGACAAACAATTATTTGGTTAAAAAATCTTATCCTGCATTTCAGTTGCATCCTTAATCAGGAGTTCATCAAAAACCATTTCCTTGTTTTGAAGTGCCTCTCTTAATACATCATTAATGGTAACAATGCCTTTGAATTGTTTGTCATTAAATACAATTAGATAACGGGTTTTATAGCTATTGAGCATTTCCATGCAATGCTCAACGGTATCCTGCATACTTACAATGGGCAGCGATATACTCATCACTTCTTTTACCGCACAGGTATCACTATGCAACCCTTTTAAAATCACATTGCGGCTATAATCTCTTTCTGAAAATATTCCGGCAAAATCATCCCCTTGCATAACTATCAGGTAACTTAGGTTTACCGAATTCATTAAATGCAACGCTTCTATTACTTTGGAATCGGCTTGAATAACATTAAAAGCCGGGGGTTTGTGTTGTAAAATATTGGCTACTGTGCGCATGTTTAAAAGTATTTACTTGTTATTAAAATTATAGGAAGTTACGATGTTTTAATGATTTATTTAACGCACTTTTATTATTCGATATGACAGCTTAAAACGTCGTTGCTTCAGTAAAAACGAGTAGAATAATTACTGAAATATTATCTCTCGCCAAATACAAATAAATTTTTATACTACGCAAGGGATAAATTAGTGAGTTGGTATTTTGCGCTTCATCCAATAGCTATTGGATGATAAAATGTACAAGAGTGATAAATAATCCTTTTTACCAAAAAAGATTAATAACAAAATCATATTCGCCAATGAAGCTAAACTGAAAAACATCTGCCGGGTTCATAAAAAAAGTTGTTCACTTATTTATCGCATGCTAACTATAGTAGAATACATAGTAAAGCTTAGGTAACTATATTTTTAAAGGAATTGTTTTTTTTGGAGTGAAACCCTATTTTTCAATGTTGTTTTAGAAGAGAACCTGGTGGCTTGTTTTTGAATTAAGAGCCCATTTTGGATGCAGAGATCTGTTTATACAAATTCATTTATCGCCTGGTTTATTGGCTATGGCTACAACATTTTTCTAAAATAGCGTTACATTTATTCCTGCAGCAATTTAAATGCCCTTGGTATAACCTGGATGGCAAATTTGGATGCGGTATCCACAGGGTCACCATCTATGTGCAGGGGGGCATTACCTGTATTGTTTATCAAAAGCCGGGAGGTTTGAAAATACAATACATCCTTTTTATGAAAGGAGCGTTCATTGTACTCTGCTATTTCGCCTTTTTTTATTTGTTTCAAAATTGCCCAAACCAATTTAAGCTTACTCATTTTTTTTACAATCACAATATCAAGCAATCCATCAGTCAGGCTGGCTTTGGGAGCAATGGTAAACTGGTTGCCAAACTGGTTGCTATTGGCAATACTTATAAAATAGGCATCTACCGTAAACCGCTGGTTTTTGTTAATTATTTCAAACCGGTAGGGTTTGGCTGTAAAAAAATTCCGAATAGTCTGTTTAATGTAGGTTGTTAACCCCCTGTTTTTTTGAAGTGCAAAATCATGGGCAACCTGGGCATCAAAGCCAAGACCGCAAAGCATACAACTGAATGTAGAGTTAATAAAAAAAGCATCCACAAAGGAAGGTTTGCCTTTAAAAATAAGATCGAGTGCCTTGTCAATATCACAAGGAATATTGGCTGCCAAAGCCAATCCGTTACCAGAGCCCATGGGTATAATGCCAATATTTACGGGTTCATCAATTAACGCTCCTGCTATTTGGCTTACGGTGCCATCTCCACCACAAATTACTACGTCTGTAATTCGTTCAAGTGCTATTTTATCTTTCAAAAAATGGTAATTGCCTTCTGCATTGGTAGGTAAAATCTGAAAAGCGAAGAATTGTTTTCTTGTTTTTTCCTCAATTAATTCAACCAACAATTTTTTTCCTTTGGTTCCGGAAATAGGGTTAATAAAATATATAATGTTACGATGCATTAAAAAACAGGCTTTAGGGTAGGTATATCAGAACTAATTGGTTCTTAAACATAATTTATTAGTTTTTATTGTAATTACAGTCATCTTTATAAGCTAAATGTATAATATTACTTAAAATTCGGGAAAAATAATATCACTTGCCGTGTAAGGATATTATTTATCAAACAACTTTGTTACCAACGAATTAATGCGCTTGCCCAAGTAAAGCCACTGCCAAAAGCTGCAAGGCAAACCAAATCGCCCTCTTTTATTTTCCCCATTTGCCAGGCTTCGCACAAGGCTATGGGAATGGATGCAGCTGTGGTATTGCCATATTGCTGAATATTATTGTAAACCTGGTCGTTTCTTAATTGTAGTTTTTGCTGCACAAACTGTGCTATCCGCAGGTTTGCCTGGTGGGGAATCAATAAATTAAGATCAGTTGGTTTAAAACCACTTGCTTGCAAAGCTTCAATAATCACTTCCGGAAATTTTACGATTGCTTTTTTAAAAACTGTCGGTCCATCCATAAAAGGAAAATTCTGATCATGGTCAATCATATCCTTGCTCATAAACATCTGGCCAATTTCTGCTTCATCAAAATCGGCTACTTTATTTTCCATCCAGTGGTTGGCGTGTGTACCGGGATTGTACATGGCCAGTATTTCTGCGCTTTCACCATCACTGTGTAAATGTGTGTTGAGTATTCCCTGCCCTTCCTGTGTTGTTGGTTGCAATACAACAGCCCCTGCACCATCTCCAAAAATAACTGAAACATTTCTGCCTCTTGTTGTGAAATCCAAACCAAAGGAATGTTTTTCACTGCCAATTACTAAAATATTTTTATACATACCGGTTTTAATAAACTGGTCGGCCACGGACAAGGCATACACGAAGCCGCTGCACTGGTTACGTATATCCAATGCACCAATTTCTTTCATTTTCATAGCACGCTGCACCAATACACCGCAACCGGGAAAATAGTAATCGGGACTTAAGGTTGCAAAAATGATAAAGTCAATATCCTGTGGGGTGATACCAGCTCTTTCTATAGCAATCGTTGCTGCCTCTATGGCCATGGTAGTGGTGGTTTCATCGGTACGATGGGCATAGCGGCGCTCTTTGATACCAGTACGCTCCTCTATCCATTCATTAGAAGTATCCATGTACTTTTTAAGATCGTTATTGGTAACTACGTTTTCGGGTACATACATCCCGATACCAGCAATTTTACTCAGGGGCATATAGCAATCGGTTTAAATGAAATGGCAAAGTACGACTTTGCAAAATAATGGCAACAAATTAGGCAACTGAATGAAGACTAATTTACACGTTGTAAATTTTTCAGTATAAACCAATCATCATATCCTGGAGAAGGCCTTGTTTTATAGTGGAATTCAATGGCATCTCTTAATGCTTTACTATTCATTTAATAGTTGGAGATAACGTGTTAAGATATAGTAACAATTGATAAGGTTGCCAACAGGATAAACAGTAAGGTAGAATTGGTTTTACTATATTGTTGAGATATTAAAAAAGGTTTATTTTGTTGTTGTGGCTAAATTTCCCAGCCATCCACCGGTTTCCATCATCCAGGTTAATCCCAAATATATAATATAATGCCCATCAACATCCCTCCCCAAAAAAGCTAATGCTTCACCTATTGGTTTGACTAAATGGATGGCGCAGTAAAAATGCCACTGGAATAAAAAAGGATCAAGTAACAATTTTCTCTAAAACCTTTTTTAATGCAACAAATAATTTACGATTCTCGTGCTGGTGCATTCAGTGTTTTCCACAGCAGGTCTTTCAAATCCTGCAGACCTTGACCGGTGACGGAAGAAATAAAAATATGAGGAATATTGGCTGGTAACTCCTTTGCAATAGCGATCCTTAATTCATCATCCAGCATATCGTTTTTGCTGACAGCAATCACAAAATCTTTCTGAAGCATTTCGGGGTTGTACTGCTCCAGTTCGTTTACCAGTATTTCAAATTCTTTTTTATGATCTGCACAATCGGCCGGAATTAAAAACAACAGAATGGAGTTGCGTTCAATATGCCTTAAAAAACGATGACCAAGCCCTTTGCCTTCTGCAGCGCCTTCAATAATACCGGGTAAATCGGCAATACAAAAACTTTTACCGTCTCTGTATTCCACCA